>JAPPMR010000105.1 GCA_028818995.1 Candidatus Poribacteria bacterium
AGTTTGTCCTCTGCAAGTCTACCAAGAACCCCCAAGTGAAAAACAGAAGCTCTAACGCCTCCGCCTGATAAGGCTATTCCTATTTTCAACTCATTCTTTAACATTTTCTATTCCATTTTGAGGTCAACTAATATCTTCTAAGTAGAAAGCATATTTTCCCGGATCACCGACAATAAGCATTAATGGAGGTAGACCATCAGCTGTCATGTGTTCTGATATCCACTCAAAAACCTTTCGGTCATCTTGACTTGGTTCGACGCTACAGTTCGGCGGGTGAGAATGCCATTCACCAACATACTTTATCCGGTTTGTTGTGCTTTGCTGTATTTTCTCTATTTTTGAACGTAGTCCTTGACATCCGCGAATATAATGTGTTGGCCATTCTTCGCTATCTGAAGGAGAAGGTAGAAAATCGACAACATAGACGATTTTTCGCTGCATATCATACGATCCAACCAACACACCTCCTGTTTCATTTGGAAGTTTCTTTTCCCGTTCATCGTGAACTTTTTCAATAAATCCCTCATCGGTACACAATGTCCATACACCTTTTTGATAATTAATAGTTTTTTTCACAGTGAATGAGTATTTTTGCACACTGAATTGATCAACATCGATTCGCCATATTGATAGTAATGGCTGTTTATTAGATGTTAATTGGTAAATCGTTCTACTGCAAATTGCAGCATGCATAGCCACAAAATCTTGTGGAATAGTAGCACTCACGTCGCTACATGAGTTGGAATATCTAAAGTGTTCAGGTTCCATTTGTAGGATGCCTTCCAAACAATCTTCATTTATAATATGACGGTAGTATTGCATCTCTAAAGAATCAAGTGTTGTCTTGCGTTCAGAATCTTCAGCTAATACAGTAACGTCTGTTCCTACCGGGTTGAGAAATAGTGATATCCTCCGAGTTGGCGAATCAACATCATGAACTAAGTATCGTGCAACCGCTATAGTGGCAGAAATATCTAAAACAATGTCAGCTGTGTTAAAGGCTTCCTTTATTTTTTTCAGAGTTTCTGGCACTTCTACAGGGTTCAAAATGTCTGCGACTATAGAGTTGGCAATAGGATTTCCGTCTACTATCTTATTAGCGATTACAGCAAGTGTATCGACTTTAGGATGTCCAACCGAAAAACCGTCAAGAGCATGACGAGCGAGATTGTGTGGGAGTAAGATATCCTTGTCAATCAAAGTCCATTCACCTTGGCCAGCTCGAATCATGTTCATGAAAACCTGTGAGCCAAGAGCTCCTAAGCCAATAGCAGTAATTTTTCTACTAACTTTTGGAGATAAACCATTTAGGTGAGTGCCCAACTCCCTTGAAAAGTGAGAATGAGTATTGAGCATGACTATCTGGATATTATTGCCTCTCTTGCTCCAATCAATAGGAACAAGATAACGGAGATCAAGATTAAAATAACGGGGATATTGATCCCTATATGTCCATAAACCAATTTCGATGCCTATTTTTCTTATTGTCTCGCCCGTCAGGAAAGCACAAAGTTCTGTTTCTTCTGGCACAGGGTTTCCATTCCGGGTTTTAGGGAGGCAGATAACTAAAATTAATCGAGTGTCTAAAATATCTATTTCTTTATATTTATCTTTCCACTCTATCAAACGGCTTCTCAACTTGGGTATTATATTTATATTTCCTTTATTTAGATAATCATGCAATTCGAATAAATCAGCTGGAGTACTATTTACGATGCCGTGTGGTTGAGGAGTGCTCTTAAAAGAAGTTGCTACATATTTTAAGGAACTCCGATTGTCATCTACATCCTCAGGGCGTTCCGCAATAAATATAGGTCGTAGGTTTCTTGTCTCTACAATAGTAACAAAAAGAAGTTCAGATTCTGCGGTATTTGTAATATAGTCAGAGGGAAGAATGAGTTCACCTCGTGAACCTACGAATAATGGTTCTAAAGGTTGGTCATCAGCATGAAGTGTGTCTTTCGCAGTTAAGGTTAACCATTGCCGAATGTTTTCAAGTAAGGAAGCACCGGTGTATTGCAGTCTCCACTCACTGTACGGCTGTTCTGTTATACAGAGACTTCGTGGAAATTCTTTTGAGCGTAGATTAATATGCGGCACGCGAGGAAAGTCTTTACGCAGTGCTAAAACTTCTGGCATTATAGCATCCGAACTTTCAAAAACTACTGCAAGCCGCTCGTACCTTTTAATGTCATGGACGGTTATTTGCCCAACCTGAACCTTAGCATTAAAAACAACAATTTCGCTATCAGAAGTTGTGCGCTTACATTCAACAATCCACGCGTAGTCTGAATTTACTACAGCACTTGCAAAATCTTTTGCTTTTGGGATGCTAAGGTTATCAGAAGAAAGAGCTTCACCATTGAGTTCACAGAATTCATCACTCATAAGAATACTATCCAGCTCTTGGCGGAATTCGGCTGGTCATAAAAGTAGCAGCACTAATACTTAGTTCCTCTATTGTTGCTTTTGCACTGTCAATAGTAATGACAAGTGGTTTAGGATCGGATTTTTTCGGGTGTTCCATCGTTATCTTAAATTCACCATCAATATTCTTAACGACGTCTTTATAATAGTTTGAGGCTTGCCGATGGGGCGGTTGAGTTGTATCTTCTGATGGAATCGGGTCGCTTGTTGAAACTAATATTGCCTTATCGTGCCCTTGTTCAAAAAGCCACTTAACTTTTGACACTGGAGTGGTCTTCGTTATTCCTTTCGTGTCACTCAGGGCCGTGTAACTACAATGATGAGAAATATTAAAGATATCCCATTTTAGCCTATCATGTCGGTTGTAATGTTGCGTTACTCGAACAATGTCGGTCCACACTTCATGGTTAATATCAGCTCCCATAATTAACTGAGTTTCCACATTATCAACTTTAAAAGTAGCTTGGACTACGAGAGCTGCGTCATTCCGCTCAATTTCATCACCGTCAATGCTGTCAGAAAAAGGTGCGTGCACGAAAAATTCAACACCCTCTGATGACTTTTTATACCCTGGGATTGTTTTTCCAGCATGTGTGATAAGTTTCTCTCGATCTTCTAACTTCAAACCTTGTTCTTCCAGCCATTCTTTTAACGCCTCAGGTTTAGAAAAGACACGGATTCCCTTTCCTTTTTTCAATCTGTGTCGTGCTTCTGCCCGTAAACTTTTATGGTCATCTGTGGAAGGGGATTTTTCAAGAATGATTGCTGCAGGGACCCAAAGTTTATTGATTTTGATCCTATCATCATCCTGATATTTTTGTGCATGTTCTAAGTAAAAGAACTCAGAAAATCCCTTAATGTGATCTTCGTCTGCATGCGTAAATGCAACGACATCAAAAAAATCCTTGTCTGCATCATCAAGATCTTCACGCAATGTTTTAGGCAAATCAATCCGTAAATCATCATCGTCTTCTGAATTACCTACGTTGGCGTAGTCTATTAGGATTTTTTGACCGTTTTCAAGGTCAATTAAGCAACAATCCGCGTTCCCCAATGGGTAAAATGTTAATTTGTGCAAAACTTTTTCCTCCGTATTGCTATTGTTATGGAAACTGAAGTTTCTGATTTTAATGAAAAAACAGTAATATTTGCTATACGTCAATTATACCACATAAAATTTGCGTTTTACGCAAAAAACATGAAATTATTATTTTTTTGGAATAATATTTCTGACAGTACAATTCTTGACTTTCAAGCAGATAAGTGGGCAGTCTCTATGCAATCTAAAGTAGATTTGAAGTGTTCGGGTTAGTTATAAGAATGTAAGAGGTGCAATGAATTGTATGTCTGTATACACAGATATTCTTAAGATAACATTTACTTAAATTTAGGATTTAAACATTTACCATAAGAATAAATGGAATTGGACAGGTAAAGAGACTTATGGTGTAGGTGGATTTTCAGAGTGGATTGGTTGTGTAATCAGTTTTCCATATAGATATTGTGCATACGTTGCACAATATCTTGGAACTTTGCGCGGAATTCGGGAGGTGACAACACTTCTGCTGCATCACCGAGACTCAACACCCAAAACGTAAATTCCTCTGTCGGAATGTAATATCTGACAGTAACGGAACCGTCTTCGGTTTGGTGGATGATTTCTTGGGAATGATGGTACTCTTTTTCTTTGATGAGATAGGCTTTGTGTGCTGCAATTTTAACCTCAACATCGACTGGATCTCCGCTAAAGAGTTCCCATCGAGATTCAAGATTTTTGGACAACGAAAATTCTGAGGGTATTTGATAATCTTCATCGGTCAGTTCAACTCTTTGAAAACGGATGATTTTAAAGGTTCTCGATGTCTCCTCATGTTGATCTGAGTGTGCTTCGAGATACCAATCTTCTTTACGGAAGAAGATTGCATAAGGATATAACAAGTGTTGAATAGGTTCAGTATTTGCTGCCGATTTATAGGTGGCACGTACTGCTTTTTTATTATAAAGAGCTTTTTGAAAAACATCGAAAAATTCATCAAGCTTTTCGTAGTGGCCACCGGTTTTGAGTTGTATGGAGATATCGGTATCTTGATCCATTCGATTTTGAATGTATTTTGCAACTGGTCTGTGAAGTTTTTGAAGTGCTTTTCGGAGTTGTTTTTCAAGAGGATTTCCGTTTGAATGAGAAAAAGCGTTGACTGCAGCGGTCAATGCGGTCAATTCCTTTTGTGTTAATGGTGGACGTTCATTTATGATCCGATAAAAACCATTCTTTTTCTCAAGATTATAAAATTCGGCTATTATTTTTAGATCATTGTAGATGCGAGTCTGGTCAACGTCGTAGAGGCGTGCTAAAACGGCAACGCGCATTCCATGTTGGGTATTTTCAAGCGTCCGAACTAACTCCAGCAACCGACGTAGTTGTTTTCGTCCATCGTTATAACCCATTATCATATTCCTTTGCCAGTATTTGAAAGTTTGGGTAATTACATATACTTGGCATACTCATTTGCTACTTTTTCTGCAAGTTGTTGTGCAAGCTGTTCTGCATCATCAAGTTCTGATTTAGAATAAACGTTAACAACAAGATCGCTTGCATCAAGTTCTTGAATTCCCACCTCAAATTTATCTTCACGCCGACCATAAGCGTGGGCCAATCCTCTTTGTATTAGTGGCATACGTAACTCCTCTTTCCACTGAGGCGGAATTGTTTCAAGAAGAATCGCACGATACCCTTGGAGTGTCATATCAATTCTTGAGATTAAACCGCCCAGAATTACTCCATGGCCTATGCCGAAATTAAAACGAACTTGAGATTTAAGAATCGTAATACCCGAACTTTGAAACCAATGCATATAAGCATCCAAACGCTTTAGGATGTCTTGGGTCCTATATGGATCTTTCAGTCGATGATTACGAATCCTCTTTTGAATATATTGCCTGGTCTCTTCATCGTTTTCATCTCGGTGAAAATGATGAATTGCGTCTCGTAGACAACGTTCATAACCTATTCGATAGAAAGTTACGTTTTGATTAATCTCCTGTGATACCCATTCGGTTGGATTTTTCTGACATTGTACAAGTTGGCGATGTCTGATTCTCATAACAAATACGGAGCCAATGCTGAATATCGATTAAGAACGGTCCGTGCCTCCTTTGAAAAACGTTTATACATTGCAATAACTTCATTTTCATCAAAATTAAGAGAGTAAAGGTCAGGCCATTTACTCATAATATCTTCAGGTGATAATTCGTCGATTTGAACGATAAATTCTGTCAAATCCACGATGTTACGTCTACCGATATCTTCAGGACCCAGTCTACCAATGTCCTCTATCCAACAATCTTTATAATAAGCGGTCAAATCTTCGGACATTGAGAATTCAATAGCAATACGGCGGATAAAACATGGAATGCATTCACCACAATGTGTAAAATCTTTAGGAATACGAGCACTACGCCAGCAACTATTAGCTATCAATATTATATCCTTTGAGACATCAATAACTTTTTTGACTACTTCTGCTTTTGTTAAATGAACATATGGATTTGAAATATTGAACGGCACGCTAAGTGCTGACGATAAAAACTCTTCCATTCCGACTAAAATATCTGGATGGGCTGTATGTGTTGAAAATGCTCCAATTCGCGCTTGAGTTAGAGGTAAGTGAATAGCCATCTGCCCATTCTCAGCAAGATAGACGACTTCGTGGTGTCCCGCTCGCCGTGCTGCAAGTGCGCCGAGTACAAGAAAAAGAAATGAGCGTGTTCGTTGACTACTTTCTTCAGCATGTTTTAAACCACTCGGTCCACCGTCCCGCGAAGAAACGAAAAATTGGTGATGTGGAAGGTCCAATCCATGATTTTTTAGACTCGTGACTAACTTTTTTTGTGCCTGATCTGTAATCTGATTCCGTGTCTTGTGGCTAACGAGTTGTAGCATCTTGTCCTGTTCGCCAAACTCAATTGCTGCAGCAAGTGAATCAAGCCCTCCGGAAAAAAGAAGTGTTCGCCCGTTTCCTTCAGTAAACTTGACATCCTTTTCGGGAGCACCAGGGACTTGTCTAAACTTAATCCTCCAAGCATCATTTGAGAGATGTCGGAGCACTTCTTCTATTTTTATGGTGAGTGGCTGCAAACGAAGGGAATTGACCACTGGAATTTGTAGTTCAATCCGCCTCGCAATATCTTCTCGTTCACCACGCTTAGTAGCTCTATCCGCAGCAAAGACAGACGCACTGAGAAGCAAAAGATCTTCTTCCAAACTTGTTAATGATCCAAATACTTTTTCAAAGTCGGCGTATCTTATAACTAAGTTCTTTCCAACTTCAAGTACAAAATTACAGTTTGCATCCTCATTGTTTGATCGACGCACAAAATATGAAATCATTGCTCGTCCTCTCCTCCGCATAGGGATGCAATTACTTTAGAAATATAACTTCGCCATCCTTCTGGGTCAGTCGCAATAGAGGCGGCAGTTCTTGCAGCTGATCGAGCAATGTTACGCAGATTTTCTTTGAGAGCGATCGAATCGGATGTAGTCTGAACACGCCCCGGTGCTCCGACAAAAGAAGGTAAATCACGGGAGGCATAGTACGATGTGGCTTCAGCAAATAGTTCTTCAGCAAACCCGACTGAACCAGATTCGTCTGCTGATGCGCGTGCTAACGCCCGTTTTGCCATATCAAGTGTTAGACCTGCTGCATACTGTCGGCTCAGGGTATTGTCGAATGATTGAACAGCTTGAGCAGGAGAAATTCTTTCCTCTGCAAGCTCACACGCAGATGCTAATAATGGATCCGCAAGATCTTCGATCAATTGTCCATCTCGATCTGTAAAAGCAGCTTGCCAGATTTCCATACTCTGACGTTCAGCCTCCCAGTCTAAGTTTCCCAATATGGTTTGAACAGGTTGCCATCTGGGTATATTTGGTGATGATTGGTTGGTAGATGTTCCCACGGTTAAACTCCTTTTTTCACGCGTTCATTATCAACAGCTTGCAATTCGTTCTTGATCATACTAAAATAAACTCGTCCGCCCTTAAAAATCTGATTCCAACGAATTCCATTACGAACGTCTGGTCTCATCTGGAAAAGGTTGATAGTTTTAACGATAACATCGGTATCAATGAAAGACAAAGGCACTCGGACTTCGGCAAAAAATTCCTGAGATATTTCTATTAATCGATCATCTTTTTGCTTAAAATTGGAAGATGAGATAAGTGCTCCAAACAACTCTACCTGACCACCTTGTCGAACTTGTTGACGGTGAGCATACTCAACGATTGGCCGTAGATTCGGCCATGTAACATCAAAGCCATCAGCAGATGCCTTTGCGTCAACGATAAGAACTTCTCCAGTCGGTATTTGAGCTTGCATATCACTGACACGGCGCCCTCTTAAACGACCACCTAATCTTCTAACACGACGGCCAAATATGAATTCTAATCCATAACCAACTAAGTCTTCAAAAATCAACCATGCTTCTCCTTCAGTTACGCCATCAGGTAAATTATTTTTAGCTGTAGTCACCAAAGCTTGATCGTATTCCGGAGTGAGAGCTTGCCACGATGGAACTGCTCCACCAAGTGCTTCAGTAAAATCCCCCCACGAAATTGTTTTCTTATACTGTCTTTGAGCTACGATGACTGGAATACGACTTTGGTTTGAGGCGGAGTGGAGAATGTCCTCAATCTCTGTTTCAAAGTATTCATCAAAATCAGTCACGGCAACCAGATATGATATGGTCGCCCCAAGAATATCTGTTCGCGTACATAGAATTTCGATATGTCGCGGTTGCGGACGACTACCCTCTATTGAGTAGCCTGCAACAATGAGTGTCCGAATAGCAGTTTGCGTTTGAGGTTGAGTTATGTGGTTGTCATCTGCCATATTGTTTCTTATTTCGTTGTTTATGAATAAAGTAAAGTATTGACAACGTAAATCGTGATAATTCAAATACGGTTGTTGAATAACGAAGGTTTGTCTAAAGAAATATTAGGTAGATACTTCCAAATTTACGACATTAAATAGTATCATACCCGGTCTAACATTGTTAATTATGAAAATAGGAATTTGGGTTATCCTACTCCAACAACGAACTATAACGTCCATCCCTTGCTTCACTCCCCTTAATGATTTTATACGACATATCACTTGCACTCGCTCTTTGTTGTGTAGCATCAGCCTTTGCAAGAACTATCTTGTCATCAATCTTATTATCGCCCTTTACTTCCACGATGACCCAGGAATCATCGTCCTTCTGCATAAGGAAATCGGGATAGTATCGTCTGACGGCATGGGATTCAGGATCAATGTATTGAATGTAGAAGTCGGATTGTCCGTGTGTCAACATCCCCGTGAAATAGACCTTTTTCACTTTACCTTCTGTCAAAAGAGACCAGAATAGAGAGCGTTCAGGTTGGGAGTCAAAAGCATAAGTATCAAGATGAAAACTCTTATCTTGGTGGTTGATTACCAAATCATCGTCCTCTTTGAATACCAGTTCTGGGGTCGATGTTACTTTATAGTATCCATCTTCAGGTTCTTTCACCAGTTCAATCACCTCTGGTTCGTGATGTTCATATTCCTGCAGATCATATAAGGCATCAAAAACACGTGGGATAATCACATCAGAGAGTAGTTCATTGAACTCATTGACGTTCTGAAGAACAACTTCCATTCCTTCCTGAGAGTTGGTGAGGATGTCCTCAATTTCCAAAGGAGAGCGATTGAGGTATCGAGCAATCTCTGCACATAACGTCAACTGGCTAAATTCACGTCGCTCCTTGAATTCAGAAAGGTCTTCAGATTTTTTTATTCGTGATGTTGAAAACCCTTCTTGTAGAGTATAAATCAAGCGATAATTCTCTGTGTCAACTCGATCGAGACCCATGTATAGCCCGTTCTCTGGCTGCTTTTCTACCAGTCGATGCATTCTGCGTATGCGCTGGAGTTTAACTTTCACTGGCGGTTTATTAACTTTAACCTTATATTCATTTTTATTTGTGCCAGCACCTTCAAGCTCATCAACACTCACACGGAAGTTCTGTTGTAACTCGTCTTCAAGAATCTCCGTGTTTTCCTCTGAGAGGTAGATATGTCCAGTCTGTTGTCCTACACCTATTTGTCGCAAGCATCGCATACTCGCTTGTAGAACAAAGATTTTAGATTTAGGCTTCCGATAGAGTGCCACACCAAACAGTGAACGACAATCCCACCCTTCTTTTCCTTTGTTGACCAATAGGATGAACTGTTTTTCAGATCCTGGGGTATCAAGGTTATTGAACTCACGCAGTTCATCGTTGGTAGTTATTCTGTCATCACCAACATTGACAAGAATACGTGATGTAGTGATGTTGAGCTCGTTTAGTGCAGTTTCAACAGATGGACGAAGTTCATTCTGCAATTCATCTATGGTCGGAGCAAAGAAGGCGAGTTTCGGAAGCATACCTTCGTACCGCTGTTCCTTATGATCCTCCCAGAACTTTGCAATGACCAATTTAACAAACTCCGAGCTTCTCGGATTGGTGTAACTATGTCGTTTCATTTTCTTGAGGAAGTTTTTGTCAATCGCCTCTTTTAGTCCATAGCCATATACGACTTCTGGGAGAACGCGATTGCCGACGTAGGGTGTCCCTGTGAAGTTATAGCAGGCACAGACGCGCGTTTCGGCTTTCCCTAAATTCGCTGCCAATTCATCAATAGTGAGACGAAGACTGGTATTAGTTTTCTTAATCCCCATATCTGCTGCCAGTTTATTCCCGAAGGCGTGGTGTGCCTCATCAACATAGATGCCGAGTTGTCCAAGTCTGGTTAACTTTAGAAATCTTTGGTTAGTGGCCAATTCATCATCTTTTTCAGGCACATCAAAGTCGTAGAGGTCGGCAGCTTCGTCATATACGCTACCGGGTTCATAAGTCGGTGCTCCGCTCCGGAATAAACGATCACTCGCGCTTTTCTCTGCATGCTGGCGTTTGAGGATGATTTTCTGCGTGTTGGAGATGATTATATTAAACTGTGATTGATCTATAGTTGATAATGCAGTTCCTGCTTCCTCAAGGAAGTGAAATCTAACATTGCTTGATAGAAAGTTAGTGTATTCAGCTGGAACTACAAGACTTTTATCAACCGTCTGTATCTTTTTAAGAGATTGTAAGACGGTTTTATCGGGAGCGAATACAAGTGCGTTATGGCAATATTTCAGATCATCTGGGTACTTATTTGCAAGAATAAATTCATAGAAGATACAAGTTGCCATGAGGTACGTTTTACCTGTTCCCATCGGGAGTGCAAAGATGTAGTTCGGATAATTACGCTTGAATTTTTCAATATATTCAAATACTGATGTATATTGATCTGTATCAAGGCTACCAAATAATCCCTCAATATTATCCCGATTTTCAAATCCATTTTGTTTTGCGTGCCAGTCAGTAAATATCTCATGAACGTGGCGGTTGTTCAGATATTCCTTGATGAATACATACATCTCCAACGCTTCAAACTGAGGTTCCCACAGGTAAGCTCCTGACTTCGGGTCGTTGAAATCAAGAAATTTCTTTGTGGGTGCTCGGAAGTGAGTTTTGATACGCCCCCGATTCTGATTATAAAATATGCGTAGGTAGGTAAAGAAAGCGAAGTCAAGATCAATCTGATTTCGTCTGTTTCGTGCCATTATTCCTCCTATGATCTGTTATCCTACTGTCTCTTCTAAAGATTCTGATAACAGGTCGGTGATTTTCACACGAATCGTACCGGCATCTTCTGGTATGGAGTAAGAACCTTTGACCAATTCATCATTTTCAGGTGAGTCTACTACTGTTGGATTTAACACGCCACCGTCATAGTTGAAGTCAATTTTTACCGATTCTACCAACTCACGCCAATCTTCAACGTTTTCTTCCATCAGGCTTAACTTTTGAAGCAGGTTCATCGGATAGAATTGCTCTATAGTGAGTTGTCCATTGCTGCGGATGATTTTCGCTTTGGATTCTCGCTTGAATTCTAATTTTGATTTATCCCTCAAAATGTCCATTACTTTTATGTCAAGATCGTAATTAACATCGTTTTTCAGGTGAGCAGCGAGGTCAGGTTCATGTCCCATACAGACAAGCAAAAGACTTTCGACTGCACGCGTTGGATGTTCTTCTTGACGCATCTGAAATGCTCGATAGTCGAATCCAGTAATCAGTTCGTTGAGATCAGCGCGTGTGGCGATGCGATTGATCGGCATGACCTTGACCATACGTCCATCCTTTTCACCATCATAGATGCTACCAGTGTCTATGGATTGTATTTCTAACGCTTCAATAAGAAGTTTCGTTGCCTCAACAGGATTTCGGAATATGTCATATTGATTGACGTTGTAGACTTCAAATCCAGTGTAGTAAGTCTGTATGTCTTCTGTGTTTTCAATAATATCTTCTTGAGCAGTGTTTTCCTGAATCTCCCCTGCAATGTTAATGAGGCGTTCTGTTGTAGTTTCCACTGCTCCGAGGTTAATATCTGCTCCGATGAAACGGCGACCGAGTTTCATAGCAAATTCTTGCGTTGTACCGCTGCCCATGAAACAGTCAAAAACGAGGTCTCCGGGATTAGATGAAGCTTTGATAATGCGTTCAAGCAAAGCATCAGGTTTTTGAGTAGGATAATCGGTTCGTCCCTTTGCTTGTGAATTAAGTTGTTGAAATTCACTCTCTTGGATATAAGTCCAAACGTCATCACAAGTTTGCCCTTCGTCCAGGTAATAACGATTTCCCTGTCCGTTAACGTCATAAGCACGACCATCCTCATCAACATGCTTATATCGGGCAGGATTTCTGACAGGCTTTGATTGGCGATTAAAGCAAGATTTAGAACTCTTGGCGTAAAACAAGATAATATCATGCTTTCGTTTGAAAGCAGTTTTCGGACCGGTTCCTGCCTGATAATGCCACACAATCTCATTTCGAAATTGTTCCTTACTAAATATCTGAGTATCCATAAGCACCTTCAGGTAATGACTCATATTTGGATCACAATGAACATAGATAGATCCATTCTCTGCTAATAGTTCTTTCATCAGAATCAGCCGTTCATACATGAACTGCAGATATTCATCATTTTTCCAGATGTCCGTGTATTGTTTCTCTTCGAAAACTGTGTGATCATTTTTTATTTCTTTTCCTTTTAGTTTTATTCGTTTTTTGTAGTCCTCTTTTGAAGCAAACGGTGGGTCAATGTAAATCAGGTTAATCTTACCGCGGTAGTTCTTAAGTAAATGGCTCATAACTTGCAAGTTATCACCCCAGTAGATTTTATTTCTCCAATCATCTACATCTTCACCATAAGTCTCTTTCAGTTGGGCAGGATAGTATTGTGTTGACTGGAAAGGACGTTTGCCTTTCCAGTTTAGCATCGGGTAACCCTGAATCGGATCAAATTCGTATGTTTCAACTGTTTCATTATCTTCAGAAACTCTGTCATCAGTTTGTGTTGCCAAAACATATCTCCTTGCTTTCGTTAGGTTTCTTGTTCAACTACTTCGCGTCACAGTATGCTTTGAGGTCGCAGTTTCTACATAGCCCTTCAGGACGGGATTCAATTTCAAAGTCTTTGTTTTCGATGCGTTTTACTACGCCATCAAATACTTCCATCGTCCGGTCAATGGAGTGTGCATCTTTATCAAAACTAATATACGGATTACCGTCATCCTCACCTGTATAGTAGAGGTGCATTTTACTAATTTTGTGTTCTGTACGCCCTTCTATGATGTGTGCGTAGATTTCCAGTTGACGGCGGTAACGATTTACCTTTTCACGTTCTCTATCAATATCCGGTTTCTTTTCCGACTTAAAGTCTACAATCTCTACTGTGCCATCTTCACCCCGAATGAGATCCACATGTCCTTTGAGAATATACCAATCCTTGAAGAGCGACACTTCTACTTCAGTTTCGCGAAGTTTGTCCCAAGTTCCTCGCTCGCGGTTAGCGTATCTTAGGACATGATCCAGTGCAGCCTTTTGTCCGCTTGGATGTAGATAGAGGCGTTCTTGACGCGAGAGGTGCGTATAGTTGACGTTAAACCAATCAGTAATCTTATCCTCTGTGACAATCTGTTCCTCACCGCGCAGGACAGCTTTGTGGATGTCTTCAATGGTCTGATGCACCAAAGTCCCAAAAAGGATTGGATTCCGCCGCATCGGAGCAAAGCCGAGGTCGCGATAGAATTTATATTGTCTCGCACAATCCTCAAAAACAGTGATGTGTGATGTGAATGAATACTCATTCTTCAAATCTACATCCTTGATAGTTTCAAGAGTGAGACGTTCAGGTTGAAACGCGTTGTCTCGCCAAGCACAGGTCTTATTGTAGGTGGTTTTCAGATACTTTGATGGAGCTTGCCAACTCCCCGTTGTCTTTTCCTGACAGGTCAAGATAAGAAGATTCTGCGCTCTGGAAAATGCTGTATAAAACAGCCTTTGGAAATCGTAGTGTTTGGTTTGCTCCAAAGGTTCAAATGGTTCTTTACTGTAATATTCCTCTTGGAGTAACTCATCCAGTTCAGTGAATTGTTTGATAGGTCTTGCTTCCATTGAGCCTACGATCACAACAGGAAACTCCAACCCTTTCGATTGGTGAACTGTCATAAAGGATACACAACCACTCGGAGCATATTCGGAAGCATCCTCATATTCATCAATTCCGCCTTCCTTGAGAAAACGTAGGAAGCGATTGAACAGATCCCTGAGATTTTTATCAAGGTATCTGGGTATTAGAACATCAATGTGGTGGAGATACTCAAACTTACTGAGCAGCTGAGAGAAGATTGCTAAGTTACGGGCAGGTCGACTGTCTATTGCTCCGCCTTGCGTTACATCTCCAAGATATTGACTGAACAGCGGGAACTGCAATAAGTCATAGAATAATCCTGAAAAGGCGTAATCTGGTGGCTCAGGTAGATTAAGATGTTCTTTTGCGCGTCTACGACACCATGCCCATAGCAGCTCGTTTTCAGGTTTGCGGAGTTCATCGGCAAATGCTTGGAAACATTCATCATCGTAATACTCCCAGATTTTAAGTGTAGCACCTTCTTCCCACTTCCTTGCCTCTGAGAACTGCGGGAAGAGGAAGATTAGCGCACCAATCATCAGTCGGATTTCGGTGCGCTCAAAGAATAGATTTGAGCGTGGCGAGTAGACTGGAATACCACCTGCCTCTAATGCTTCTGCTAATTCAATGACTTTTTCATTTCGCACTGATCTAAATAGAAAAGCCACTTGATTCCAATCTGTCAATGTTCCACCATTCTTGAGTCGGTTAAGAAAGGTGAGAACTTCTTCGTGCCAGTTCGCATCGCCCGAATCACCGGCGACTCTTAGGACTGTAGGAACATCTGTGAAATCCTTTTCGGTGTTGGGGACGATTGTTTTCTCATGACGGAAAGTCTTATCTTCAACTGTCCAATCGAAGCTGTCCATCCACTGGTTATAACATTCGATAATATCTGGGTGGGAACGGTAATTGGTTGTAAGTTTGACCTGTTGGCAGGCACCTTCTGGGAAGTTCTGTGGGAATTCAAGGATGTTCCGTATTGTCGCGCCTCTAAATCGGTAAAGCCCCTGGTCGTCATCACCAACGACACAGAGATTGAAATCCGGTTCTGCGAGTTTGAATAGGATACGTTCTTGAATGGTGTTGGTGTCTTGATATTCGTCAACCATCAAATACTGGATTTTATTGCGGATTTTATCAAGTATTTCCGGGTGTTTATCAAGCAGTCGCAACGCTTCAACTTGTATGGTGGAAAAGTCGAGAGCGTTTTCCTCATCAAGATGTGCTTGATATTGTTGATAACAGCGTCCCAATGCTTGAACTTCTGACTCATCGGCATTCAGTAGGTCTTCAGGGTTAAGTGCTTCTTCACTCACCTTATTTACCCACGTCATAAGACGTTCCGCACTCCACCAAGAAGAAGTTCCCCTGTTACCGACAATATGTTCGATCCCCTCTATATCCAAATAGTCGGAGATGCGTTGATAGATGAAATACTGCTGGTCGAATTGATCTAACAACGTGAAGTTTCGCTTTAAACGGGTAAATTCACGGTTCTCTTCAAGGAAGCGAAGACAAATTGAATGGAACGTACCAATATACATCTCATTGAGGTTGACGGCGATGTTGTTTGCATCTAATCGAGACGATATTCGGGTAATGAGTTCGGCAGCAGCTTTCTCGGTGAAAGTTGAGATAAACAGCTGCTCTGGCTGTATCCTTTTTTGAGAGATGAGATAATAAATTCGTTCAACAAGTGTAAAAGTCTTGCCAGAACCGGGGCCCGCAATAATGAGTAGCGGACCCTCTGTCATGTGGATTGCTTTCTGTTGATCGGGATTTGGTGTTGCGGTGGGGGTTTGTGTCGTTGTCAATGTCTAAAATCACTCTTTTTGTCAATTTTAGCAGAATAATGATACGAGATAACTGATGAGTGTTTTATCAATACCATAGTGCTTTAATTGGCATAATGATAGCATCTTTAGTAAAAAGAGTCAAGCATCTTCTCCTATAGACAGGCGCGAGCGAGAAAAACGATATATATATTTACAAGTGTCACTAACGTAGAATGAAGTGATTATCGCATAATCGCGTTGTCTGCCAGAAATCCGTTTCATTGCGGAAGCCTATGCAGGAAAAATCGGATACCCGCCAGTTTGGAGATACCCGCTTTTTTAGGTTAAAGATATTGGTTAATCAATTTATCATCATAGTAGTCCCAGGTTTCAAATATTTGTGTCCCAGCCTTGTGATAAAATATTCAACTCCTTGAGTATGCTTTTTGTATTCGGCTAATAACCCTTTATTGCATAGCCACTGAACAGCTTCCGATAAGTTTCTGCGCACGTCTTCCTCATTGAGATCTCTGCTAAACTTATTCACGATATCATCGACAAAGTCTAATAAGTTGATAATTTCTTCATCATGCTCATTTAATTCTAATAAGAATGACTTTCCCAAATGTTCTGATTTACCCAATTTAATCTCTTGTAATGGCAATTCTGTAATAGGTTTAACATCATATTCCATTTTTATACTCCTTATGGTCGGATTGACCAATAAATTATAGCGTTTAGTTAATTAATTTCAACTGATCACACATTCAATATGCAAGACGTCATGAAATCCTACATGTAGAATTATACGTAAAGTTAAAAAACGAGATGAACAACTATCTTACGCCTTCATCTATTCGTCTTCTTACAAGATCACGAACCCGTTCTTCATCAATGGGAATATCAAATGACCATAAGACTTTGCCTATTAGTTCTTCAACAAGATCTACCCGTTTCACCCTGCTTTGAAGATCGCGTGACAGACATCGTTTCACAGCAACAACTTCTGATTCAGAACACAATGCTCCATGCGTCAAAGAAGGCACCATGCTTCTTCCATTATGGGAAAGACCTTCCATAACATGATCTGAGACATTGTGCATTTGCACTTTAACTTCAATTTCGCCTAAATACTCACAATGTTTATAAAATTCTCTGGTATCTTGAAAATAAGAGTTTAGTTGGTACAATAACCCTCCAAAATGTATTCGCCTTATATTATTTTTATCATGAACCGATAACAATTTACTATGATAGACAAAGCCATATTCGTTGAATTCAAAGCATTCGTCATCCTTCAAATAACAAACCCCTCCGCCTACCCGCCTTGGTGGAAATGGCTGATGCATGTGTAATTCATAAATAGTTGATGGTGAAATTATAGGACGATAGGGAAATATAGGCTGCACACTTGTAGTCAATAACGGTATATTCGGACTAAGCTCACGTGGCTCCAATAAGTAACCTGTTCTGTTCTCTATACGATCCAGAATCTCATTTGCTACAGCTTGTGAATCCTGACGACGTTTGAACATATATTCAATGCGATCTATATCAGCAAGTTTATAGGGACGACTAATGCTTCCAGAACGAATATATACTTCTGCCTTGTTTTGAATTGTATGAGGGCTTGGACACTCTCATCGACATGAACGACAACAACCATATTGTCGGAGTCTGGCATATCAACGATTTTCACTGTAGGAATGACAGCTGGATAAATATGTGTCAAGGTAGTTTCCAGTATTCGTTCTTCAAATCCATTTTCTGGAGGTATGCCATTAATCGATAAAACCTTATTCTTTTCTTTGTCGCATTCCACTCCAATTATAAGTGTCCCTCCGAGAGTATTCGCGAAAGATGATACCGCTTTCGGAATATGCTTCTTGACGTTTATCTCCCGCTTATACTCTACGCGTACACCTTCTGTCCATTCTTGGCAAAAGGTTTGGACATCTTCAAATGTGATTTCGTGTATTGGGTTTGTGAACATAAGTTAACTTGTCTGGAATGTGGTGCTTCAGAAATGACGAAATGGGATAATGTCTTATCGTATTACACAAGTATCAATTTGTTCCGTTGACACCATCGTTGGTAAGTTTGTCTTTCACGCGTTTTAGGTCATCGGATACTGTGGAGTCTTTGATATACTCGGTATTCTTGATGGCTTCTTGGAAATCGTATTTTGCTCCCGACAGGTTCCCCATTGCTTCCTTTATCTCGCCCCGTGTGTGATAGAATAAAGCGGTGTTTGGATCTTCTTCTATAGGATTGTTTGAATGTTGTTCTATGGCAATATTAATGTCAATCATGGCATTTTTATACCACTCTTGGATTTTCTCTGTATTCTCAGATTCTGATTCGGATTTGGCAAGATGTAGTTGTGCATCCGCCCGATTGTTGTAGGTGTCAGCATGGGCTGGACTTAATCTAATTACTTCGTCAAAATCGTAAATAGCGTGCTTAAGGAGTTGTTGTTTTTCAGATGGATCACTTTCGGCAGTAATAGATTGACTTAGGACAGATTTAGCTGTTCCTCGTGCTTTATAAGCTGTGGAAAAATCTGGGCATAATCTTATCGCTTCGGTATAATCATCAATAGCACTCCGAAGTAGTTGTTGTGCCTCAACTAAAGCCTCTTCATCAATTTTAGATACAGCCAGTGACTTTCTCGCATCACCACGATTGATGTAAGCTATAATATAGTTTGGGTGTTTTCGGATGGTTTTATCTAAGTTATCTATTGCTTCAGTATAATGTTTAGTCTTGATTTTTCTCTTGCTTTTAACTAAATAGTCATAAGCTTTGATTTGTTTTCTGTTTTGCCACTGTGTTAATGTTTCTATTTCATTTGTCTGGGAAAGCAATCCATTGAGAATGTTTGAGGTAACAGCTGCACTATAATATTTACCACTTCCAAAGTTGACCCCTATGAACAATCCCTTACCGTCCAGCAAGGGACCCCCACTATATCCATCTTCAGTGTCGGCTGTTGTCTGCAACCATTGTCCGTTGTTCACGGATCTATGATATACTCCTTCTTTGGTCTCGTATTTTCCATCAATACAGCCAATTGCTTGTACGAATTCTCCCTTTTTTATCATATCACTGTTACCGATTCGAAAGCGCGTACCTATACCTGATACTTTCAGGATGACAAGATCGTTTTTATCATCAAATGCGACTACACCTTCAACATCATACTCTGTATTAGAATCTAATAGTTTTGCTGACACTGATGTTGCGCCTGCAATACAGTGAATATTTGTTGCAATTAGGTTCTCTCTGACAAAAAAACCGGTGCCAGAAGTACCAGAAACTTTATTTTTGATAGAAACGATCATAGGTTGGTTATAGGTTTCTTCATTACATTGCTGCATAATTTCGCTGTACCTCCATTAAACACACCAGTGTATTGTGCTAACCCTTCTACCGTTAATTATTCCGCAGTGGAATCGGTGTTGTCCTCAGATTTTGTCCAGTTCACGATGGAGATACCGATACCTATTCCGATGAGGTAGAAATAATAGTGATATTATCAAAAACTTTTTGACCAATAGTTCTCCTTTACGCGATTGGCGGTTTGTCGTTAAGTTTAAACAAAGCGTTAAACGCCTCCGACATCATATCTTGCATCGTCATATCTTTTTCAATGCCAAGAATCCTCAGTTGTTTGTAAACATCATCACTGAAATATCCACCAATATGGCGTTTGTCCTTTCGCGATGGTCTCACATTTTCAGTAGGTTTAGGAGTTGGTTCTACTTCAGTTGTAGTCTCTTGTGGCTTTAGTTGGTTTTCATTCTCAATGAAAACCTGCGATAATTTCTTTTTTTGCATTAGATTATACCCCCATTTCCTTAGCGATATATTTGTAGAGTGCTTTTATTTCTTGTGATGCTTTCCCACGCGGTTCATACTCTTGGACGGTGAGTCCGGAGATATATGAATGGACGAAAGCGATACGGCTTCCGATCTCACATGGAGCACACACCACACCGTAATGTTCTATTGCTTTGCGTGCCTCAACCGCAAGGTCTCCGCGAGCAGGCACTGCATTCAAAACAACATGTGCTGGAACGTCTGCAAGATTTATTATCTTTATTGTTGAGCTGATTGCTTTCAGGTCTATCAATGAAGGTTTACATGGAATAATCGCGATATCTGCAGCATTGGCCGCGTCAAGTACAGCAGATTCCGTATGTGGAGCAGTATCCAAAATTGTAAGGGTGGCTCCGTTCTCTTTCGCAAGATGAAGCGTCGATTGCAACCGAGATGAGTGGGCTGAGATGACCGCAGGGGTATCATGCTCACGAGTATCTCTCCATTCTGCAGCACTTGCCTGTGGGTCAAGGTCGATTAGTGCAGTCGTATGTCCCGCTTTTTCCGCCGCGACAGCGAGACTAAGAGCCAGAGTTGTTTTTCCAGTGCCACCTTTCCTACTAACGATTGCTATCGTTTTCATGTGTTCACTTCCGTGTGCACACGTGCAAGTGTGCAAGTGTTGATGTGTGCGAGTGTTAAATAAAACGAAAAAAAACAACATGCGTTGCACACGTGCAGGTGTGCAAGTGTTCAAAGGTTCAAGTATGCACTGGTGTACGTGTGAAGGTGTGCATGTGTGCACACGTGCAGGTGTTTAAATCTCAAAGGTGGTAGAGTTCCGTCACGTCCTTCCGTATATAATTTCCCGGTAGGGTGGGAAATTCGGGTTTTCATCTACATGACAACAACGAATTCATAAGACGTTAAGGATATACTCTCGATTGTTAGAGTTTTATGGAATGGCATGGTAGTGGCACCTCCTTAAAAGTTGCGGGTCGCCGCAGCAAACCCGCCTGCCGTTTGTACCAACGCCGCCCTTTTTATTCCCTTAATTGTACTGACTACATCAGATTTTTCGTATAAACATGTAAACTTGTTTGTGATATTAGGAGAGATAAAAATGTGCGGTCGTTATACGGCAATACAGTTATCGTTATTCGGGGACGATATTGACATACCGGGTAATATTCCGCCCCGTTACAATATTGCCCCAACCCAAGATGTCGCGGTGATTACGAATGCGACGGCAGATGGTGGTAGAAGGGTTGAATTTCAGCGGTGGGGACTAATTCCATCTTGGGCAAAAGACCCGAAAATCGGCAGTCGCATGATAAATGCGCGTTCAGAAACATTGAGCGAAAAACCGTCGTTCCGAAATGCTTACAAACGGCGACGATGTCTTATTTTGGCGGATGGTTATTATGAGTGGGTCGGTGTACCAGGGCAGCCAACGAAACAACCTGTCTATATCCGCTTCAAATCCCAAAGTCCGTTTGCATTTGCGGGGTTGTGGGAGGAGTGGTTTAACAAAGACATTGACGAGTCGATCCGATCTTGCACCATAATTACCTGCCCACCGAATTCTATGTTAGAGAGGATTCATCACAGGATGCCTGTTATTTTACCAGCGGACACTCATGAACAGTGGCTTGACCCTGGAGAACAGAAATTAGAGACACTGCAACAGCTGTTGCAGCCGTATTCTGGAGATGAGATGGAGGCATACGCAGTATCAACGTTCGTTAATAGTCCTAAGAATGATTCGCCAGAATGTATAGTACCTCAGTAAAGACGTCCCAGTTTTAGCACGTCATCATGCACTTTAATTGGGCTGGAGTTATTCTCCAGCCCTTTCTGTTTTTAACAACTTTCCGAACACTTTTTATAATTACTAACTTTAAGTAAATTTTTTTGTTGCATAAAAGTTTTAACATTCGTTATAATAATCTTCCTATTAAATGAAAATGGGAGAGGTGGTTTTGAATGTCTATTGATAGGACAACATTTTACGAAAAGGTTGAGATGGCGAAAGAACGGATTATCAACCTAAACGGCAAGCAGAAACGTTGTGATCGTAATTGGTGGTGTTTACTCTCTGAAAAAGTGTTCTCTATTAGCAGATATGTGAATAGAAACGATCCAGATTTATCCAAAGTGTTGATAGAAGTCGTCGCTTGGATAGAGTTATGGGTCTGTTCAAAGGATTCATTTTAGTTAGGGGGTTAGCATGATACAACTCGTAAAATGTCCGCGGTGTTTACGGAAAGTCTATCCGGGAACTCGCAACGGCAAACCGTTCATCTATGATTATATCGTTAATCAAGACGGAGAGATCACTTCTTGGCTGCCGCATAGTGAAACGTGTCCCTGGAGTCCGCTCCGAGACCCATTGGCTAACGAGCAGATGAACATCAGAGACTATGCGGATGTGCTTGACGAGATTCAGATGATCTGGAAGCTTGATTGTGCTGTGCTTGAACCGCTCCCACCGATTGATTGGGAGGATGTTGACATATATGATGAACAGCCCCCACTCCGACATCTAAATCCGATTACCAACCAGCTTATAAAACTGGGGGGTCCGTATCCGAAAGGGAATCGTGCGGAACTTGCCAACTATTTTATCGGGACAGTTGTAAACAGCGCGAAAAAGACTGTCGTCGCGCTCATTGTAACGGACACGCTTTTTGACAAAGTGCATGATTTTCTCTATCAATACGATAGTCGTAGCCGTGATAAGAGACAGTTAAAGCAGATTATTGTGGCAAGATACCGGCTTATATTAGATAGGACTGTGCCAACCGCACGAAACGGGAAATATCATCGTGGCATCTGACAACAACAATATGATTTCAGATCATCATTTTAACGCGCTTGCGCGTGCGAATCGGTTACTTGTTCAAAACTGGAATGTGCTTTCAAAGATACGTGCGAATGGCGGGTTAGGGGACATTAGTCGTCTGATCGAAGCAGAGATGGCATACTTCCAGTCGCTCCAACTTGTATGGGACACTGCGGCGCATTGTATAAATACCGAGCAGGAAGGGGAATAAATAATAAATGTCAGGGGAATTCGTTCATCTACATAATCATAGTGAATATAGTATGCTTGATAGTTCGTGCCGGATTGCTGATATAGTTCAGTGGGCGGTAGAAAATAGCGCGCCAGCAGTTGCGCTCACGGATCACGGCAACATGTTTGGTGTCTGGGAGTTTTACACCACCGCACAAAAGGCGGGTGTGAATCCGATTATCGGCTGTGAGGTGTATGTTGCACCTGATGATCGCAAAAAATGCGGTATAAACCAAAGCAGTCCATACCATCTTACGCTTTTATCAGAAAACGCGACTGGCTACAAGAACCTAATGAAACTGGTATCACTCGGTTATACAGAAGGTCTTGGTGATAAACCGTGTATTGACATGGAACTCTTGCGTGAATACCGCGAAGGGATCATCGCGTTGACGGGATGCATTGACGGGCAGGTGCCGCATCTTTTTGCCACAAATAGGCGAACCGAAGCGATCCAGTGCTTCAAAACGCTAATCGATATAATGGGCGCGCGGCACCTATATGTTGAGATACAAAACCATTATATTAACAAAGAACTGAAAGCCTATCCACACATGGCAACATTAGCAAGAGAGTTCGATATCCCTATTGTAGGCACAAACAATTGTCATTATCTCCGCAAAACCGATCACCGCATTCATGATGTGCTGCTCTGTATTCAAAACAAAACCACTGTCAGAGACCCGCATCGGTTGCGGTATACGCATCACTACTACTTTAAGAGTGCCAATGCCATGCGTGAAGCACTCAAGGATTATCCGCCTGAAGCCATCAGCAACACGGTTGAAGTAGCAAAGCGATGCCAACTCAAATTAGATTACGGTAAATATGTACTGCCGAAATACGATGTACCAGTCGGATACACAAACGACAGTTATCTCAAGGAACTGTGTTATCAAGGATTACGTGAGAAAATGGGAGGTGATCTACCTTCTGAGGTTAGACGCCAGTTGAATTATGAGTTGGAAATCATTCGCAAGACCG
This sequence comes from Candidatus Poribacteria bacterium, assembly GCA_028818995.1. Next base: position 23,673 of record JAPPMR010000105.1, read on the forward strand.
GTTATGCCGGCTATTTTTTGATTGTGTGGGATTATGTCAACTACGCCCATCAGCAGGGGTATCCGCTCGCTGCGCGCGGTTCTGCTGCCAGTAGTCTTGCGCTTTATGCGCTCGGTGTAATTACCTTCAATCCGATGGAATATGGGTGTATGTTCGAAAGGTTTTTGAATCTTGAAAGGGTGAGCCCACCTGACATCGATATAGATTTCTCGGATCGTGCGCGTGACCATGTGATAGACTACATTGTCAAAAAATACGGACACGACTCCGTGGGCAAAGTCGCGACCTTTTCAACGTTAGGTCCCAGGGCAGCGATCACGGATGTAGCGCGTGCACTGGGTATCCCGCTTGACAACGCGAAAAAACTAACACGACTGTTGCCATACACGGCGGCTATTTCGCTTGACGATGTATTAGCACAGTCCCCGGAAGTGAAGGAGCTCTCGACACTTTCAGAATATCGCGAATTAATAGAAATAAGCACTGCGCTTGTCGGCTTGAAAAGGCATGTGTCGTGTCATGCGTCTGCGGTTGTTGTTACCAGTGGTCCGATTTCCGATTATGTGCCGCTATTCAAAAAAAATGGTCAGGTCGCGACACAGTTTGAAGGCGCAACGGTTGAAGATGTCGGTATCATCAAGTTTGATATTTTAGGATTACGAAGTCTGACGAAAACACATGATAGTCTGCAGATGATAAAGGAGAACCGTGGTAAAGATATTCGTTTAGAAGATATACCCTTTGACGATGAAAAGACCTTTTCACTCGTCAGCGAAGGCTTGGTTCAAGGGTTGTTTCAATTGGAAACATCGCCGGGAATGTACAATGTTGTGCGGCAGCTGAGAGCAGAAAACTTCGAGGATTTTTCGGCGATTGCTGCGCTGTATCGTCCGGGACCACTGGAAAGCGGCACGACGCGTCAGTTCATTGCACGGAAAAACGGCTTGCAAAAGGTGGAATATGTGCATCCGCTACTCAAAAATGCGCTCAAAAATACTTATGGACTTTGTGTGTATCAGGAACAGGTGATGCAGATTGCGCGGGATATGGCAGGTTTTTCGCTGGGTGAGGCGGACGTGCTCAGACGGGCGATGGGCAAAGTAAATGAGGGACTACTGAAAACGCAGCGCCATAAATTCGTTGCTGGAGCTCGCCAAAAGGGTATCTCAGCAAAAGACGCAGAAAAAGTATTTGACCTGTTAGAACCGTTTGGCGGGTATGCCTTTAACAAATCACATTCGATTGCGTTTGCAATCGTCACATACCGGATGGCGTATCTGAAAACACACTATCCGCACGAGTTCATGGCTTCGATTATGACGAGCGAGTGTGATGACATCTCCAAAATTATCGCATACCGCAAAGAGTGCCAAAAACTTGAGGTATATTTGGGTGTATCCATCATTCTACTGCCACCAGATATAAATAACAGCGGCAAGTATTTTTCGGTGGACGGGGATGCTATTCACTGTGGTCTTATCATTATCAAACATGTTGGGGATCGGGCAATAGAGGTTATCTTAACCGCTCGCGAGCAGGGCGGTCCTTTTCGGTCACTGCAAGATTTTTGTGAGCGTGTAGATATACGTATCGTCAATAAACGGTCAATTGAGAGCCTTATTCTCTGCGGCGCGTTTGATTCTGTTGAAAAACACCGTGCGCCGCTTATCGCGAATTTGGAGAAAATTATAAAACTTGGGAAACTCGTGAAATCGGAGCGTGACCGCGGGCAACTGCCGCTATTCCCATTTGATGTCCGCATCTCACTTTCGGGAACACCGGAATATGAATCTTTTGCGCTGTTTGCGATGGAAAAGGCGTTGTTAGGTTTTTATGTTTCTGGGCATCCAGTTGAAGCATATCACGATATTATCCAAAAACACGCAACTGCGGACACTGAAACGTTATCTGACTTCCACAATGATGCCGAAGTCTCTATCGTCGGTATGTTAACTCGTATTAAGAAAATGATCACGCAGAAGGGGGATACACTGGCGCTGCTTGCGTTAGAGGACACAAAAGGGATGGTACGCGTTGATGTATTACCAAGTCTGTATAGAAGGGTGAGCGCGCTTTCTGAAGGGAAGATTGTTTGGATTAAGGGCACTGTCAAAAATAGTGTCAATGGAACATACAGGCATTCTGAAGGACGATCGGAGAAAGAAAAACCGGGGATACAAGCAAGTGAGATTATGGATATAGCAGCTTTTACAAAATTCCGAACAGCTTCGTCGGAGGCAAGAATACCGGAAACTGATCTTAGCAACCTTACCAAACGGACAACTTTACCATCCGATTCGCGTGTGACCACCTCACAGACAGATACGATATAAATGCACGAGCAGTGTGCCATCGTTTTGGAGTTCTGTATATATCGCGTGCGCGTTCACAAGTCTCACGTTTCTCGCATGCTATGTCTCGTCGCGACGATCTCTCAAATCCTCTTATGCCAGTGTATCCTAAAACATCAAGGACGCTATGTAAAGAAAAAAGATGATTGGGGCGTGGAAGGATGAAAAGTAGGAAAAGAACGCAGAGGATACCTGCTACTTGGTGTTATTGTTTAAGTTTTCCCCAGAGCGTGGTGAGTTTGTTCACAGAGTCAACAGCATAGGGAACATTTGTCCATTCAAAGAGTGACAAGCCATCCTCGAAATACGTTTTAAAAATTTGTTCAGTCTGTCCACTCTCAATGTGCACTGCAAAATTGGTGTAGGTAGGATCAAAATCACTGTATAATGTGTAAACGAGAGACTGGCCGTCAGCTGACCAAGTAAGGTAATTAACGTCAATACCTTCTTCAAGTTCAATGTACTTTATGAAGCGCTGTCCGGCTGTTTTTATCCCTATTTTCTTGGGTCTTGTTGTTGTTAAAAAAGCGATCTTTTCCCCATCTGGCGAGTAAATGGGATCACTTCCCCCTTTGGTTACTTGTGAAACCTTTTTTGTCCGAATATCGAAATGGAATATCCCCCAATCCGTCTCGTATACAATTTCCTTGCCATTAGGTGCCCAGTCTACCTGTTCTGCATCCACTTCCAATAAAAGTTCCGCTTTTGGACGCTTTTTCTCTATTTCACGAAACGGAATGAGATAAAGTCCACGAATTAACTTTCCGTTCTTTGGAATGATGAACGAAAGATTTATGAAAATAATATCTCCGTTTCGTGAGATAGCTACATCCGGAATCTGAGTATACTCTCCCTGTGTTAAGTTTTTTGCTCTTGCCTTAAGTCTCTTTCTATCAAGCAAGTAAACATCAACTAAATATGGTAGTTTACCATCTACTAATTGCCCTTCAGCAACAGCGACAACGTAGCGGTCATCTTTTTGTATGGAGAACGCCTTAATAGGTCTCGGCAATCTAAAAATACGTGCGCTACGTTCGTCATCCCCATTGCCGATCCATAATTCGTGGTAATCCGCTGGATATCTAAAGATGATCTTCCAGTTTGTTTGGGCGAGCGTTGTGAGTGGCAAGATGGCAAGACACAAACAGAGTATGTTAACAGTGTTTTTGAATCTATTTATCATAGTTATTCGTCTTGTTGAGGAGTGAATTTCCTCATTTCCATTTGAAATTCACCTAAATCAATAATATCTCCCTTTGCCCGATGTGGGGGCATTCCAAAAGTATAACGCACTTTTAATCTCGGTTTTTCTATCCTTTGAAGATAACTTGCCTCGTCGCTAAGTTTTTCGGTTTGTAAGAACAACTTTTCGAGTTCTTCTTGTACAACTGTTAACCGTGCTTGTTCTGCTTCGGTCAAGGGACGCGGATTTGGATTCACCCAAACTCCTATGGCTTGATAGGATCTTTTCGGATCTATCTTCCAGGTCTTCCCACCAACAGTGACTTTGGTTGTTTGTCCTGTTTTCGGTCGAGGGGATGGGGACTTTTGAGGTTCCCCATCCTGTTGACAGCCTATGAGCAGTGCAAGCACTGCAAGTGTTGTTATCAATAATGTGAAATTACGGTACATTAGAATTCTGAAATGTCAATTTTGACGTATGCGTTGATTCCACCGAGCCAAGCACGGGCGGATGCTGTTGCCTCACGTTTACCATTGGTATTGATGCCACCGCTGTCACGTTTGCTGGATGCGGATGCGTAGGCAGAGTTATTATGTCCAGGACCTACTCTATGTTTCTGTTGATCTCTTTTTCCAGGCACTTGAACCCATGTATTTGCCATCCCTTGCCAGGTACCCGGATAAACACAAGCAGAAGCGGAATACTCAACGGCATCAATTTGATTTTGATTTTCTGGCCATATCCATTTTCCGTAATAAGAACGACTGATGGAAACTGATAAATAGGCGGCATCATTTCCTTCATCATCCAGCACATCCATGTAGAGATATGCGTATACTGACGCCCTCGGATTGTCCCAGTCCGCATCGGCTTGTTCCTGCCAGACCCCGCCACCATTGTTACCGCCAAAGTCAAAAACAACTTTTTCGGCAAAAGCGCTTCCAATGAGCACTATCATTGTAAAAACCATTGCGGTTGCTTTCAGAAAATTTGAATTTTTCATGATACTCCTTGTAATGAGTGTGATTGCAAGACACCCTTGAGGGGCTTGGCAATCTTTTCGTATAGCTGGCTGGTTTCCTTTCATGCCTGTATTTGTGATATGATAGAAAACCAGCACTGTCATAGTTGACTTAAAACCTTTATGGCAGAGCTACGCGTCGGTAGTGTGGTGTCACTACCGACGCACCTCATATAATAAGGAAGCTGCCTCTACGTAACTCTCGTGTGTTCGTAAACTGCTAATATCTATAGCAGATTATAGCGAACCTCAAAATGTTGTCAACGAGTAATAAATTATTAAATAAACTGTTGAAAACATATTGTATTGTTTAATTATAATATATTTATTGTTATGTTGTCAAGTAAATTTGAGAAAAAATTGCACTTTTTTGCGAATTTTACGAAAAAAACGCATTTTTTTGTCTTTTTCCTGATAATTATACGATTTTAACAATCACTAACTTTTTATTTTACCAATTTCGACAAGTCATCACCTCTCATCGCCTCTTCAAAGAATAGAGCCTCATCGTTTTAGTTTCAGACAAACTCTTCTAAAAGACATTCCACATCTTCTTCAGCGAGACTTGGAAATGTCTCACTTATACGAATACAATATTTATCCGTTTCTGTTAATCGGTATTCTTCCAAAATCAAACCAACACCTAAAATGATTAGAACGGCACACGAAATAGTTGCGTCCATCGTATCTCCCACGGGTCGATGTCGAACAGAGGTTCTACTGTAAGTCCTGTATTCTCGGAATAGTAGTCAATTTCGCCATGTAGAACGAAAGCAAGTTCTTTACCAAATGGTTTGAACTCAAATACCAATTCGGGCGAGGCATTTAGGCGAAATTCTCTGAAATTCCAGTGAGGCAAACATTCAATCATCATGTTAAAATTTTTCCAATTGATTTCAAGATGTAAACGCAATCCGGAACGGAACCCTGGTGTTGTAGCTAATTGTTGCCCTTCTATCCATATCCCCGTGCCTGCCATTATCCAGTCCTTTTTTGGCAACAGAGATGTTTCAGCAAAGATACTCAAATGAACGTGTGGATCCATTTCAATAGAAAAGTCCCGTTCATAATCGAAATATCCTCCAACAGGAACAATATCAAAGAATTTATGGATACTGTTTAGTTCAAGACCGAATGCGTATGATTTTGATAGTGTTTGTAGTTTAGGGAGAGTTTTCCACTCCGATGGGCTTTCCACATCAGAGGTATTATCCTTTTTTTGGAAGGTTTGTCGGTATTTTCCACTCAGCGAAAGTTCGTATGCTTCAAACTCAAATGGTACTTTAGCGAAAAAATAGAAGTTTTGGAGAATATCGTCCCCATTCGTTGAAAAGTCAAATTCGCGTTCGCTTCTACTATCATCATCGGAAGGGATATACGAGATTATTTTATTTTTGCACGCTACTATTCTCTCTTTGATATGTATGAATATGCCTTTCTTGGCAGGACGCTTGTCTTTGAGAGTGGAACTATCTTTTTCTGTAGGATGTTCCTCTGCAGTAGGTTGAGGCGTTTCTATCGATTCTTCCTCGTTTGTGGATTGACCTGCTGTAATGGGAATACAGCAGAAAAATACTGTTATCACGGTCATGACATAGATGGTTATTTGTAATCTACACATTTATAGGCCTCCTTTTTACATGCTGTTATCTTCACAAGTTTCACACCTAAATCGCTATAAAACGCATCTGGGTGTGTAAACTTTATTTATATGGGAAATGCAAAATGATGTCTACAAATCGTTAACTATAGTATATATTTTCGTGTGCATTAAAAGTGACAAGGTCACAGTACGTACTCTTTAAGAGCATGTCACTTTTAATGCAGGCATTGTGTTAAAATGTATCTAACCTTACCGTAAGAAATTCCAAGCCTTAATGCGATTTGGCGTTCAGGTGTGCCTCGCTCCTTCATTTCATACACTTTGTGCTGGACGGCTTTATCATTATCTGCGGCGTTTTCTTTGCCGCCAGCTTGTTCCCACAGTCTACGTGCCTGCCTATCGGAACAACCGTAAACCTTTTGGAATTCTGTGATTGTGTTTTCATGTGTCAATGCGAAGGCTTTCTGTTCTGTCGCTTCGCGTTTCCCTATCACTTCGTCAAGTGTCGTGATGCTACCTGAAATCTCTAAATCGGTTTCGTCAAAAAGGCGTGTCTCGGTTCTATCGGTGACGTTGGGTATAAAATGAGATGTAAGAACCATTACCTTTTTAGCAGACCTCACAAGACGGGCGCGACCGATTGCCTGGATCAATTCAGAGATGACGGCATATTCCCACACGTGCTGCAAACGTTTGTCAATATAGTTTCCGTTTTCGTACCGTTCATAGCATAACGGTTCAGTGTCATTTCCGTATAAGAGCTTGGCAATCCACTTGATAGTATGGTGGGGTATCTCTGGTGCAAAGAGTATCCATAACACATCCGCACCTTGAAAATCGGTGTCTAAACCAACGAGTCCGCCAAAGTGTGCGGTCGCAATAATATTATCGTGGGTGTTGAGATCAGAGGATTCCTCTTGGCGTTTCCATTCCAACACCTGCTTGTATGTGACAATTGCGTGCTTTATCTTGGGCGTGTTTCGGATTTCATTCATCATCAACCGCCATGTATTTTCACCAGATTTGCTAAGTCCTATAGGTTTACGATCAGCGAACCTGTAAACCGTACGGCGCGGGTTTCGGTTTGTCCGCAGTTGATACACCTTCGCGCCATCCTTCCACTCGGTAGGCGGTAAGTTATTCGTGTGTGCTCTTGGGAATGCGCGGGTAAACAATTTATCGTCAAGTGTCGCGGACATGAACACGGCCCTCCCAATTTCATCGTGTAGGTATGGCGGTAGCGCGAATTGCAGTGTCTCCTTATGATATACGATTGGGGCATCCGCCGCGCGTGTGTAGTAGTGAAAAAAGGTTGTCAATTGGTCAAGGAGCGTGCACGCTTTCGGGTAGACACGAGGCAGCTTTTCAATCTGGGCTTCGCTTGTTGCGTTTAAATAGTTTCGTTTCACAGCATCGTCAAGTGTCATTTCTTCCTGCGGGTTGAGTGTACCCTCATCTGTTTTAGTTTGTATCCGAACGTGTGTCAGCTGAAATGTGATTCTTGCTTTTTGTGCCTCGTCAAGTGTTGCGAGGTACGCGCCAATCTGATAAGGGTTGTCTTCTTCTTCACAAGCGCGAAAAATCTCTGTTGCGAATTCTGATAGTAGTTCGCCTTTCCAATCGTGTATCCATCGCTTCAGTTGCGATTTTGACACTTCACAGATATTATAAAGATTGTCTATTGCTATATCATCATGCACAACGAGCCGGGGTGTGCCAAAAGCGTCTTTTAGATAAGGTTTGGCAAAACCTTTATAGGCGGGGTTGATATGCATGTCGGGGTGTGAAGTGATTACCATCAATGCCCCTTCGGCTTTGCGTGGCTGGCTGCGGTAACCTTGTTCAAGGCATTCGTTTTCTACTTGGCAGCTGGAACAAATCACTTTATACATATCTCCGCCTTTCCGCCTATATGCATCGCAGCGAGGTGCTTGTATACACGGCACCTCATAGGGAAATCTCTTTGCAACATCCTTTCCGTTATTCCACCGGTACATGAGTCCGCGCCTGCGGTAAACATAACTATTGGGTAGACAGCTTTCGTTGAGTTTTGACCGCATTCGCATTTCAAGGTCCACTGCAAGGTCATGGTGTGGCACATTGATTAAAATTGCGCCTTTGTCATCTTCTCCAGATAATGCATATTTTTCTGTCTGGTAGTTTTTCCCTGTACCTGTATCCGCTCGTAAACCAACAACTCGTTCTTCTTTTTTTGATAGGATTTGAAATATCCGCTCTGCGGTTTGGGCAAGTGTCTTGTATTCTTCAGGGATGCGACTGTTTTTCTGAAGTTTTACCGGTTTACGATAGATAGCAAGGGATGAAAGTTTTCCTTCGCGTATCTGCTTTATTGTAAGTTCTCGGTTGGGCGGTATAACCCACCAATGATTGCTACAGTTATGACAATATCCGTTTATTGCACCGTTATCGTGCAAATAAAATTGTACTGCAAGGGCTTGCTTGTTCTTATGGTTTGTGATTGGACATATAGCGGTTGGATAAACAGCAGATCGGTTATTTGTGAACTGTAGGTTGGAGAAGTCTACATCGTAATTCTCAACATCAATATTTTGCGTGGTCTTGGGAGGTCGGTTGGGTTTGTTGTGCGTGTGCGTCTTCGATGACCTTGACGGCCTCGGAACATGTATCACCTCTTTTAGGGGTAAAAGCGCGTCAAGAATCTTTTCGTGCGCAATGACGGGTGGATGGCAAATATCACCGGTGACAATCTCGTAACGCGCATCCCATCGCGTCAATCCTTTTTCTCCGAATACTTCAGCATATAGTGTTACCTTGTTTTCTTCAGCGTCGTATCTGTAAACATATTGCTTGTCCTCGTTTCCGTTTGGGTGTTGGTAATCGGGAGTGATACATGTCCATCGGTATCCACCGCTTTTTGTTATCGTTTGCAAAGGTTTATCCGTAAGAGTGTCTAAACGACGAATGCATTCTGAAAAAAGTTTTGGGTGGTCTCGGATTACTGCGTATTCAAAATCAATGTCGGTTCTATATCCGCTATGCTTGCCGTTAAAAATCTGAATACCAAAAGACTCACGCCATTGGTGAATATGCCAATCCTTCATCGTGTACTGATGATTCCATCCGACCTTGTTGGTACGGCTGGGACATTGCGTAAACTTCGGGATCGGGTGTCCTCCGGAATGGATAGGTAGATAGGATATGCCAACATCCGTTAAGTCTTGGAGGTCAAGACACAAGTCTTTTGCTATCCATACTTTGAACCTACATGGATAATCGGGGTCATTTACTTGTGGTATGCGAACGGTTTTTCGATGTTTGAGTGGGTTCTCATGTCTCTGGTAGCACAGTTCTATTAGGTCAGTCATGATGTAACACTCCTCAATGGTGTGTTTTAGAGAAGTGCCACGGTGCGTTTTTGGTGGGTGATATTATATTATTGTTGCACGAAAAGGTAAAATATCGCATAATATAATAATGCTTGTCATCGTCAAAAAAAAAAACAAGCCCGCCACGCACCTTTGCGTGGCACTCTCTTTTATAACTAAAATAAGTCCCGCATAATTAAAAGAAATTTTATTGCATCGGTGGATTCCTTCCCTTTTTGTCTAACATACCTATTTCAAAGTTGATTTGATTTAGATGTTAATATAATACTATAAGTTAATGTTTTTGTCAAGTCATAAATTGCGATAAATATATTATTTATAGGTTTCTATCTTCTTATAATAGGTGAAATAAAAACATTCCAAAATAACGTAAAAATATAACAAAGTAATATATTTTATTGTAAATAGAAACGAATGTGGCAACGACTTGTGAGATTGCGGAAGGTGATTTACCTTTTCGTGTAATTCGTCCAAAATGCTGCAAGTAGCGTGTCATTCAGCGTTTCGGATTCCGGTTTCCACGCTTCCATTACCTTGCAGAGCACATTGGTATTTTCGAATATGTTGGATTGGATTAGATTTTGATCTGTGGATGGAGTTCGGAAATAACTGTTTGAAATTTCCACTAATTTTGTTTGATTTTCCTTTTTACCGTGTTATAATAGCTTTTGACAATTAGCACAGAAAATCACTGATTCTAAACTCGGAGATGTTTGGGTGAGTCGTTGCCGTGGCGAAATCGTCACGATATGCGATAGAGCCTGAATACTTGCTTTGATATTCCCGGTGACATCAAACGGATGGATTTTGAGGAAGTCAGCCCAAATAACTCACAAAATGAACGACATCGCAAATGCTCACTATACACTTGGCAAAGCTGCGCTTGATGATGGACAAGTTGACCAAGCGATCACCCATTTTGAAGCTGCTCTGAAACTTGACCCCGACTTTGTTGAAGTGCACCACGCACTTGCCCTCTGCTACTTCTCACAGCATAAACTCGAAGCAGCGAAAAACGCTGCACAAGCCGCACTCAAAATTGATCCGACCTACGAACCTGCTCTCTACTTCTTGCAAGCCATCGTGCCACAAGAACCCAAACAGACACGGCAAAATGCACACCTAATAGAAAATACCGAACAGGAAAACAGAACTGTTCAGAGTGAACAAACAGAACCACCTGCTGAGGAGACGGAACTTAATATTGACAAAGAGATGCAACGCGGACTTGTTTTTTTAAACAACAAGCAATACTCGCAAGCTGAAGCTGCATTCAAAAAAGTTATCAAGGCTTCTGCGAATGACGCGACAGCACACTACAATCTCGCACAGTGCTACATGGAAATGGGCGCATACGGTGATGCGAAAAGAGAAGCCGACACGACTCTACGGCTCCAGCCACAATACCAACCCGCACACCAACTCCAAAATGCTATTAGTTTCTTGTCAAAGCGCGAAAAACAGCAACTATTATACAAGAAATTAAAACGATACCTGCTCCCATTGGCAATCGTCGCGATTATCGTATTTATTGCGTTCAATATGGGATGGTTCACAAAGATATTGCCAGAAAAGATACCTCCTAAACTTTCAATCGATGCCACTTTAGAGGATACGAACAATAAGAACGGCTTCATTGATGCTGGCGAAAGTGTCAGGATACGGTTGATAATTACCAATAGTGGCAGCACTGCGAAAAACCTAAAAGTTCGTGTCGCTCCAAAGACCATCGTGGGATTGCGATTACAGATACCGGATAGAACTTTCAGTCTGCGGAAGAATCAGTTTGAAACCTTTAGAATACCTATCATTGCGGATAGTCAAGCCCGCACGAAGAAAGTCCCGATAAAAATAGAGGTTGTAGATAAAAACCAAATACAGCTCGCAACAACAGATTTCCAACTGAATATCAAATCTAAATGAGGTGATCGGTATGAATAAACGGCTACTGAAGCGTGCTTTCCAACAACAATATCGTAAACGCGCCTTGATTATTTCTGTTATTGTGCATGTCATCCTTGCCCTCACCTGCGCGTTCTTTTTCGTCACAGCCGTTGTGCAAGAGACGGAAGATGAGATACAAGTAGAACTCATTTCTGAATTACCGCGACAACAAGTCGTGAAAAAGAAAACAGTGCCGATACCAAAGAAAGAGGAACCACCTCCTAAACTGAAAGAGGAAATGCCGATACCGAAAGAGGTACCGATAGAAAAGAAAAAGATAACGCTCGAAAAGAAGGTCGATGTCATACAACCTGAACATAAAGTTGCGGTTGCGAAAATGCCAGCGAAAACTCCCGTGAAGGTAGAACTCCAAAGTGCTGCCGTAAAAAAGATGGATGTAGATATACCGGCGGGAGTAGAAGCACCCGATTTATCAACGGACGCAGATTTGACACCCGATCCTGAATCGATAGTAGCACCGATTGGTGACACGGATATAGGCGACACCGCTCAAAACTATGCAAGACGCAGAGAAACAGGTGTCAGAACACCTGGTAAAGGTGTGGGGAAAGGCATCGGCGACCGCATCAAATCCACTGGGACAAGTAAAGGGAAAAGCATAGGTGAACAAACGACTGGAAACGGGGAAGGGAACGACACATTTAGCAGTATCATACAGCAACTCGCTGATGATATTATCGGACGGAGTGGCGGCGCGCCTATTGATGTCGTCTTTGTCGTGGACGCTTCTGGCAGTATGGGTGATAATATCAACGCTGTCGCAGAACATCTGGGGCTGATGATTGATGCATACAAAGCGTCTGAGATTGATTATCAGCTCGGTCTTACACATTTCTCGGCGGATCAGAAGACGCAGAACAACAAAATTAGTGTGTCACAACTGACGACAAGCTTACAAACATACAAACAGATGCTCTACGCAATTATACCCACTGGCGATGAAAACGCACTGGATGCAATCCATCAAACCGTGACGGAAATGCAATTCAGAGCAAATACTGTCAAGCATTTTATCCTCGTCACAGATGAACCTTTCACCAGCTGGTTAGGGTTTACAGTTGATAACACTATCAATCTCTGTCAACAAAATGAAATCTATGTGAATGTGCTCGGTTTGAATATGCCAGAACACAAACGGATGGCAAAAGAAACGGACGGGACATGGCACGCTGTGCCACAAGACCCGATCCCGCAGCACATCGCACAACAACCGAAAACAGTTCAGGACATCGGTAAAAAAATACTGCGAGAGGCGGTGAATCTCCCGACCGATATTGTCTTATTTGTTGACACAAGTAAAAGTATGGAAAACAGAATGCAGTATATCACCGAACAGATTGATTTGTGGATACGCGACTGGGATAACGCAATGATTGACTATCGTATTGGGGTCGTCCGGTTCCGAGCAAGCGGCACCGTCAATATGGTGAACGTTTACAACCCACCACAAACCACAAAACAGATACACAAGATTTTAGCACTCCCACTCAAAGATGATGAGAACTTGTTTCACGCAATTGTTGAGGGTATAAAACGCACCAAAACACGAGCCAACGCAAAAACGCATTTTATACTCATTACAGATGAACCGGGAAATCCGAAACAACCTATCGCCGGTACCATATCGCTTCTCAAGGAAAAACCTGTTGTCGTGAGTGTGATTGGAACGATTGACACCTTCCAACAACAAGTAGCACAGCAAACAGGTGGAATCTGGGTGGCAATGCCAAACGCACACAAAGTGAACAAAACATACCACTGAAACTTTTGTATCCGCCAGCACAATAACATGTAGATTTACATACAAAGTCTATCTCCTTAGAACCCAACCGCACCTTGACTTTGAGACTTTTCAGATTTCTCTAACCTTGATAGAATTCCTCACAGACTGAGATACACACCCGCCAAAAACAACAAGCACAACATTCTTGTACCGGCAGTGTCAAATCCACCGATTATCAAGAATAAAGTGACAATTAAAGCAAGGAAATGCTCATTCCACTTGGAAACCATGAAAATATTCTCATCTTTGGTGGACAATTAAACGGTCACCTTTGAGCATCGCAATGTGTTCGCCTTGTGCAAACGCTTGCCAACGTTCGTTTTGTAATACTGAGGAATCCAGCAATACTACATTATCCTTTATCTGCACTCCGACATCAAGTGCCATCTTTTTATCCATTTTGGCACGCACCGCTGGGTATCCATTGTGGGTTATCGGTAGCAGAAAAACTCTTTTTGTTGTAGGGACGCGTCACAGGAAATTGTTTTATCAACTGTTCTCAGAGCGAATCTAAAGCGATGTCCTCTCCGTGTACTAACGCAACGGCTTTCGGGTTCACCTGTTTTATAACCGAGAACAGTTGCCCTTGATCGCTGTGAAAGGTTGTGCAGCAGCTGACAGGTAAAGACAAGACGCAACAGGTAATCTTTGGTGGCTTTGTCTCGCGCGATTTAGGGAATTATGTGTCCCTTGAGTTCGGTGCTGAAGCGGGTTATCAGCGTTATAAACGCAATTGGGAATCGGAATATGCGCTGTTGAGTGCGTTGGCTGTGAACTTTTAGATAATTTGAAAGAGCAGTTTTATTGCTGATTTGTTCTGCTGCAATAAACAAAAAGTAAATAAGTGAGAACAGGTGGTGGGTTTCCTGCTACCTGTTTTTTGTTGTCGTTGAGTAGTTACAGACATAAAAATATTTTTGTTTGACAATACAAAAAATTTATTTAATATGTTATTATTAATTAATTGGAGGTTGAATATGTTAAGTCGGTATGGTAAATTCTTACTTACAATTTCAGCGTTTCTTCCAGTATTTGCAACCATCGCAATTCAGTATATTTCAAAAATAGAATGTATTAAACAGTTAAATTATGGATTAGACATCGTTTTATCAGTGACTATATTTGGTTTGACTTGTCTAATATCTTATGGTATTTGTTACCGTAGGATACAAAATTCACTCGAAATTGAAGCCGTAATGGAATTACCTTATGTAGAATTTGAGAGAAGTGATCAAGGTATAATCACTTTTATAATCCTATATCTTTTTCCTTTCTTAAGGGCATTTACTCTTGTGTCTGTCATACAGTGTATATTACTTGTGTTTGCTTTCTTTTTCATTATTTATATGATTATAGATACAAATTCTTATCAATGTAACCCTTTTATTAGATTTTGTGGTTACAGAATGTATATTGTAAAAAATGATGAAAACAAAAAATTTCTATTATTAGTTTCCACACCTTTAGTAAAAGCTACTGATGTAAAAGACGTTAAGCCTATAGCTGAAGATGTCTATATTGTTCCTTAACGAAAATCAGTTGTTTAGTAACAACAGGAGAAGGTATTTATGATAAATAAGTTTAACATTGTATCGATTATATCAGATAAAGATTCAATTTACTCGGAAAAAAAGTCTATAAAGCGTATTCCAATAGACAATATAAACAACATTACTTCGGTATGGAATTTGCAATATGACAATTTTCTGCAAAGAAAAGAAATAAAATTTGATGCCGGATATAATCCCAATTCCGATGAATGTTTTTACATAAAACAGTTTACACTCCCTGATTGGTTGGAAAATGTTCAAGTTTCAAATTATTTGAATGTTGAAGCGACATTTGATATTGAATCGTGTAAAATTAGAAGCATGGTAGGCGTTTGCAGAAACAAATCTAACGACAATGTATTATTGTTTCAAAACTTTTTTCCTTCCAACATTATATATCCAAATAGTATAATTGAAAAAAGACAGGATAGAGACACTTACGAACAATTAGAAGGTGAATACTATTTGCAATTTGCAAACAAATTAACTGCTATATACAATTACAGTGACGAGAAACTACTATTTTATAGTTTACACAATGTAAGTATGTTTCTTTCTTTAGATGAATATTACAAGGAGGCAACGAATAAAGATATAAAAGAGTTATTAAAAGACCCTATGTTTAAATGTGATAATCCGAATATAGTTTTATCAAAGTGCAACAAGAGTATTAGAAAAATGTTTTCTTTGTTAAAATATTCCGATGTATTATCTAAAACAAGTGCCAAGCGAATTCAAGAAGCTTGTTTAGAAATTAATATACATATAAATATAGTTGATGGCAAAGTGTTATTTCCAACAAACCAAGATGAAATAACTGGTATATTAAAAGTAATAACAAAGCGTATACTCAGATCCCTTATTACAGACGAATTACAAGAAAGTAATTCAAACAGAAATTATGAAGATAGTTAAATACAATTATTTACATCCTTTATTATGGGAACTATTTTCTCATTATCTTTTCAGACGGAAGTAATTGAGAAAGCTGCCTTTTTTTTGTGGGGGTGGGGGTAGCATGAGCATTCTGGTTTTTTCTTGCTCTATTTTGAGCATCTCACGTAAATCTTTCTCGCGTTCGTTGGCGTTTCCCAGTTCCTCTTTGAGCAATGCAACCTGTTCCTCTAAGACAGCGATAACTGCGCCGTTTTCTGCATTCCCATTCTCTCCCAGTTCGTGAGGCGGAGCGTTCCCATTTGTTCCCACTTCGTGGTGAGGTGCATTCCCGTTTTCTCCCATTTCTTCTTTTTGGGAATTCCCGTTTTCTCTCAACTTGTAGACGCGCTGGAGTTCCACCACATCAATGACTTTTTTGCCGCGCTCGTCTTTTTCAAAGGATATTATGCCTTTGTCCATGTCGCGATAGATTCCAGATTGAGAGACTTCGAACATTTCCAACGCTTCGGATACACGTAATTTTGACATTCTCACTTTCTCCCAAAATTTCCAATTGGTAATTGTCATGGGTAACGATGGGAATTTGGAAGTGGTGACAAAAAAAGACCCTCGGCAAACCAACCGAGGGTCTGTGTAATGGGTCCTTTCTGTTGTTTAAACAGCAGAACAATTATTACTTCTAATGTCTGTTTTGTCGACTGCTTCCCTGATACCAATCAACACCAATACCTATAGGTAAGTGAACACTCTTCTTATGTTTGCGTTTATATGGGAACGCCCCTTTGTTCTCTAAAACCTCTATCCTTTGGGGTAAATGACCTAATTCCCCTGAAGCAAGAGCCCATGAGTTAGCATGTATTGCAGGAAAAGGTTTTACATTTTGTATAGGTTTGCCCGACACTGTTAAAGCGTAGACAAGTGCACGGGTATTGCCATCCTCCATATAGTAACTACCTTTTGGACACTTTTTACGTTCACAACCGTGGAAACCTTCACTTAAATTGCGAATCCAAATAGGTGGCATAATATCCAAATCAAAGGTTTCACACATATCCAAATGAGGTTTAAACCACGGGTCTTTTTCTTCATTTCCATTTTTGTCAAAGGCTCTTATATCTTGAAGATTTTCAAAAACATCGTATGGGTTAACAACATCCTCTTTTATTCCAGCCCTTTGTTTCACGCTTTTTACTACTTCATTGAGTGGTTGACAGCAAATACTAAGAAGAAATTCATGATCTTGTGCCTGTTCACGCCACCACTGTGGTGGGTTCATGAAAACAAGACTATGAAACTCAAACACATCTAATTCAAACTTTGTAAATTCGTAAAGCATTGTGGTTTTCCAGTCTCCAATCCGTTTATCCGCTGTGATAGTCGGAGGGTGGTGAGAAAGGTTAGCACCAATCACATCAATCCACCCGAAATTAGATAATTATAGGATACTACATTTACAACGAAATTGCAAATTTATTTTTACATAAAGAGATGTTAGTCGGGGGGCAGACATGTCAAGGAGACATGCATCACAGTGCCCCCCAAGACTGGTTTAGAAAGTATAACAAAATTACACAAATAGTGCAACTTTTTACATAAATATGTGGAAAATTACGGGAAAAGGTGGGAATTAAGGCATATTTTCTATGAATTCATCTAACTTAGCGAATGCAAGTTTACGGTAGGTATGTCTACGGACTGCCTCTGCCCGTGCGATAAACCGGATTGCTTCAAGCGTTTCTGGGTTAGGTTCTGATCCGTGCAGTTTGGTGAAGCCATCTAACATTTGTTCGAACAGCTGATCTTCCATTTCAGCGACAGAGGGAGGCAGCTGATCTGTTTGCACTCCCCGAATTTCGTCTGTGGTTATTTCTACCGGAGGTTCACCAGATTCTGCGAGTGCGTCATTAATTTTGGTTATTACATCATCAATTGACAACTTCATATTTATTAACTCTACGTATACAATTAGCTGCACATCTCATGACGCTTTGCATTAGAAAAGCGAAGGGTTTAACACTACGTTAAGAAATTGAGCATGTCACCAGCCACGTTCTTCTTTTCTTCTTTCATGTAAATCGGCATGGCAATATTCGCAGAGGGCAACGAGATCGGAGAGCGGTTCGTTGCCGATGTGGTGGTAACGCTTGTGATGCACCATTGTTGCTTTTGAACCGCAAATGCACAAGTAACCATCGCGCTTGAGAACTTCTTTGCGCTTCTTTTTCCATTCGTCGGACTGGATATAGAGATTGTAGTATTTGTTCCAGTCTTTTGAGATAAGGCGCGCCCAGTCTATTTTACATTTATCTGCTTCGTTCATACCATGTTATTTCTTTAATCTGATGTTTGGCACTTTAGGTTCGGTAGGATGAATATTAATTACTGTACTGCCATCGGAAATTTGGGCCACTGTCTAAGATAAGATTGTGATATAATATCATTCTCAACGAAAAGGAGTATCCGATGGCAAAACGAAGAAGATTCACACCCGAATTTAAAGCTGAAGTTGTGCTTGAGGCACTGAGCGATCAAAGTTCACAAGCGGAGTTGTGTCGGCGACATAACATCAGCGATGTTCAACTTTCAAAGTGGAAACGCCAACTTCTTGAAATGCGGCGACCCCCTTTGAACCTGCTGATAAGCAGACGAATGCGTCTCAAGAGCGTATTGCTCAACTTGAACAACTTGTTGGCAAATTGACACTGGCATTAGACATTCAAAAAAAACCTTGACATTGCTGAGTTGACGCCAACTAAAAAACGCGAGATAGTAGACACGATGCGAACCGATTACTCGGTGCGACAGGTATGCGAAACACTCGGTTTTAATCGTAGCAATCCCTACTATCAACCGAAAAAGGATCCTTGTGAAGTATTGCTTCAACAGGAGATAGAAGAGTTATCTGCACGCTATCGGTTATAGGCGTATCACAGAAATGCTATTGCGTATGGAATACACCGTTAGATACCGACGCGTCGCACGCTTGATGAAATCAGCTAATCTGTCGGTTTCTATCAAACACGCCTGTCAGACCACGCAATCCGTTGATTGTCCGTGGCAATGGGGCAATCGCCTTGATCACCTTGACATTTGTCGGCGGAACCAGGTCTGGGTTGCGGATGTTACTTATGTTCGGCTCAAAGGGCACTTCGTCTATGTTTCCGTTCTCATGGATGTATTTACGCGTATGATAAGTGGGTGGCAACTAAGCCGACATTTGACACAACCTCTGACATTGAAAATTGAAACCCTTACAGCAGGCACTACAGCAAAGTGCTCCTGAGATCCATCATAGTGATCAGGGCGTTCAGTATCTTTGTAACGACTATGTTTCTACTCTCACCGACTATGGAGTTGAGATTTCGTTAGCTCATAGAGGGTGTCCTTGGGAGAATGGTTATGCGGAACGGAGACCCATCCGAACTCTCAAAGAGAAAGAAGTCCATCTGAATGACTATGAGGATATAGCAGACGCTCATACTCGCATTGGACATTTTATTCAACAAGTGTCCAACCAAAACGACCTCACTCGGCATTAGGGTATTTAACACCTAATGAATTTGAACGAAAAAAACTTGTCTTCACTTTACGAAATTATGGTCTGAAAAATCGATGGCACTTCAATAATTTTCTTAATCATAATAACATCCTATCTAAGTTTGCAGGTATTATCCCTACACGCTTCTGCTTGGTGAGAAGACGCGTGCAACACACAGCAGAGGACACCGCGTGCATAATCTATCAGTCTAAGCGTTTGAGCAACTTTGTACCATCTGCTAAAGCGATAGCACTCCAACCGACACAAACATCTCTGTTGCCACATCCGCTTTTCGGATTTTTAACAGGTGCATCCCATTCTATCTCAACCCAATCAAGTATATCGCCATTCAAACTCGGAGCCTTTTTGACATTCGAGATGACGATACCTGTTTCGCCATCAAACATTCCGCCTATACGCTTACCGGCATCATCATTAATTCTCAATCCCAAATGAATCGTGTTTATAACGATAACCCTGTCACCTCTGCTTATTTCATCTACTGGTGGCGGTGGTGGAGGATCTGGTTCCTGTCGAGGTGGAGACTCTGGTTTCGGTGGCGGATCTTCTCTTTCTTGTTCATCCATTTCCTCTTGGTTATCATCAAAATCGTGAATAACAGTAGGACTTATAGGTGTGTGCACGCCGGTAATTGGATCAACTAAAGGAGAAGAAACATGATCACAACTACCCAAATATAATGCACAGATTAGTGGTAAGAAAACAAAGATTAGTATCGACTTATTTCTCATTTTTAACTCCTTTCAATTTTATCTTAAGCATACCATTAAAACAAAAATTGTCAACTTTAAAAAAATACTTGACATTCTGTTGACAGGATTATCTAATTTTAAGAGTTGTCCGTATTTGAGGTATATAGCATGTGTTAAAAACTCGTCCGAAAAACCGAAAACTAAACAACCCTGTTCTGTTGACGATGTGGTATCCTATTAACAGCATTGTTGGTAGAGGTCGTTTTCTGTCTCATTCCTGAGACAGCCTCTACCCGCTATAAAACGTAGGAAAACAATGTTGCTAAATTTGATAAGGGATACAATGCAATACACATCAGACAATTTAAGCAAACTTACATGTATAGAGTTACCCAATGCGGTACGTTAGGACGCGCTATGTCGGACTGATCGTGCCGATTTTTTTTGAGAAACAGTTAATGGCATGCCCTTTTGTGTTTAGCGGACTGAAGTTTGGGAATGTGGATCCGAGGTTGTATCCAAAGAAGTTCAATAAACCAGAGAACGCATGGAACTGGGTAAACGCGAATGTAACGGGGTGGAACGAACAGTGAAAATATACGATATTCAATTTTATCATATTGTGGGTTGCAAAATTATCGTTCTTGTATTATCTTTTTCGTGAACCGCGCTTGCACATCATCGGACTACAAATACTGCTACCCGTGATCTTTATACTCGTTGATATTTCAGTATATCTGACCGCTCTGTTCATGAAAAACTGTAGCATTTCCCACGCTATAAGTATATAATACTCACCCTACCAAAACTCAAAAACTTTTAGATATGGACACCCGTTATCTAAAATTCCAAACGATTTTATCAATCATCTGTTCATCTTGTTGTGCGTGTGTTGTCCCTCCACCGAGCGATGTGATAACGTAAGCCAAGTTTAATCTACTCACTTCTTCCGAATAATCAACCTATCACCTTTGAGTGTTGCGGTATGCTCCCCTTGTGCAAATTCCTGCCATCGTGGTAATGCTGGCGTTTGTGCATCTAATGCTATCGCGTCACCGTTTACTTGGACACCAACATTGAGAGTTTCCTTTTTCTTCATTCTCGCCCGTGCAGTCGGAGAAACCCACATAGGAAAATCCGTAGTAGATTTTACCTGTTTATTATATGGGCAGAGAACAGGATATTTATTGATCAACTTCTCTCTGAGTGCTTTGAGCGCGACTTCTTCCCCGTGAACCAGTGCGATAGATTTTGGGTTTATTGTTTTGATAACAGAAATGAGTTGTCCTTGATCACTGTGGGCGGAGAGGTGAAACCGCTCAACGCGACATTTGACACCAACAGCCGTTCCGTCAGCGAAGTTGAGTGTATCGCCTGATTGTAGTTGTTGTAGTTTCCTTCCGGGTGACTCAGCGTCCTGATACCCTGATAAGAAGATAGCATTTTTCTCGTGAGCAGCCAATCCTCTGGCATAAAACACTGAAGCCCCGCCAGTGAGCATACCCGAAGAAGCGATAATACACTTTGGCGTCTCATTCTTGAGGATAGCCTCCTGTTCACCTAAGCGCGCCCGGCTAAAGTTTTTATAGAAGAAAACGGGTTGGCGTGCGTTTTCGATATTCTTTTGAAGTTTCGTGCCGAGATACTGTGTTAGATTTTCGTATACAGCACAAATGGAGTTGACCAGACCATCAGTAATAACGGGGAACACTGGTATATTCTGGCTGATCATTGCGTCTCTGAGAATGAGTATGATTTCCTGTGCGCGTCCGAGTGCGAAACTGGGTATCAGCACACTCCCACCGTCTTTTATAACGTCCGCGACCGCTTTGGCTAATTTGCCTTCTTCTTCAGTCCGCGATGGGTGCAGTCCGTTTCCGTAGGTTGCTTCACACACCATAAAATCGGGAGCAGGTAGCGAAATTATATCATCAAGACCGTCAATCGTCTTTTGGTGGAAAGTTGAGACATCACCGCTATAAAAGAATCGTCCTTCAGGTGTTTCAAGATAAATACTGACAGCCCCTAATATATGCCCGGATCGGATAAACTGCACACGCCAGCCATCCCATAGTTCTATCCACTCTCCCATTTCAAGCGTCTCTATCCGCGCCAGTGTTGTCTCAACGGCTTCTTGTGTGAAAATGGTATCTTCCGCTTCAGTTTCCATCACACGCACAGCGTTAGTGAGCATCACAGATGACAGGCGTTGTGTTGCGACTGTTGCGTAGATCGGCGCGTTCGGATAGAGCGCATGCGCCAGTGGCAATGCGCCTACGTGGTCTGCGTGTGCGTGTGAAACAAATATCGCATCTAAAGCCGGCGCGCTCTGTTTCAGCAGCTCTAAATCGGGTAATGCATCTATACCTGTGCGGTTGACGCGTATGCCGCAGTCAAACAGGATATAGCGACCAGCAACAGAGAGCAGCATGCAGGAGCCGCCAACTTCACCAGCCCCACCAAGAAAAACATAATTCATGTATGTTGTTTCAACCTTTCTATTTTCGCCCGCCACTCGTTATTATCAGGTGCTGTGCCGATCCGATGAACAGCCTCGCGATAGGGGCCCGGTATCCAATGCAAATCGCCACTAAAAGCAAGGCTATCCTCATTATCTACGATAGGTGATGCGAGCAAGGCTTGAAACGATTCGGTCATAAACTTTGCCATTAAGTCCGAAAACGCGTTCCACTCAATTTCTAACAACCTTTCCTACTGAACATCATGCCCCAATTTAGCATAGAAGTTTGGCATCTCGCCATCGTGTATTAGCACAAAAACAAGAGGTGAATACAACGGTGGCGGTGTTGCTAAAAGCCGATGTAGATGTATACCCCATCGCCGTTGCCACCGCGTTCGAAAAAAGAGAAACAGATCGCCACTCTCCTCTTGGAGTTGCCAAGAACAATACGCGGACATGTTCGGCATACCGAGTGTCATCATAGTAGACGTGTCAGGTTCGTCCGCATCCGGCAACGGTGGCAACATGTGTTCCAATCGTAACGGCGTAATATTGACATAGTTCCTATTCAGTGTGACGGCTGTTTGTCGTATTTCACGCTGAACACCTTTTTCTGTTTTTTTGTTTCTGCGTTTCATGGCTTTTGATTTTGTTTGTCTAAGTATTCAAATAGGCTGAGCTGCTGTGTTCCATTGTGCAATTGATCTGTTTCTTGGCGCCGTTTTCTGCGTTTCGGTTCGCGTTTTTTCACCGGTAAATCCGCAGCATTAAACATGGGTATAGTTTCCTGCTCAGCAGTCATGACCTTGATCGGATTTTCCAGTGCCTCTTTTTGTTCTGTGACCGAACCGCGTAAGGCACGCCCCAACCGTTTCAACTTTGCCATTGCCTTTTCAAGCATACCTGTAATATCATTGTAATGGTATCCGATGGCTTCCCCTATCTCTCGGTTGTTCATGTGTATCGGGATACCGTAAGAGCGTTCCACAACGAACCTTTCATGTGCATCTAATTTAGAAAGAAAAAAGTCTAAATCCGCTTCCAACTCAACTTTACGGTATGGACTTTCACCATTTTCATCCGCTACAGTATCCATTATCGTCTGTGCGTCTTTATCTTCACCGATTTCCTCATCAAGCGACATAACATACATAACATCGCTCTCAAGGTGTTTGAGGCGTTCCACTTGATCAGGGGTAACTTGTGACACTTGTGCGATGGCATCAACAGAGAGTGGTTTTCCTTCGCGTGCTAACGCTGCTTTCGCCTTGTTGATGGCATGCACCTCTACCTTGACATGCTCTGGCAAGCGGATTGTCCCGTTAAGGAAATTGCTACGTCCAACTGCGTGATGTATCGCAAGCGTAGCATAAGTTGAGAGCCGAGTACCGAAGTTGAGATCGAAGTTTGAAATCGCTGTACATAGCCCTACGATTCCGTCTGCCATCAAATCGTCCGCATTGACGCCCAATTCAAAGTTTTCATATTGTTGTGCGACAGAACGGACAAGTCGTAAGTTGGCAAGTATCAACTTTTCGCGGGCGTTTTCATCGCCTGCTTGTGTCTCACGTAGTAGCTGCTGTTCCTCATAATCAGCGAGTATTTCATGGTTCAACTCCTTGGCGTAAACCGCTTCACGCCTCACCGATAACACCCCCTGAAAGTCAACATAAAGAAAGGTGTGCGTATTTCATTATTACCATTATACTTAAGATTTCTGAGTATATCAACGCTTATATTTTGCCGTAAGTTTGTGGCTGTTGGGAGTATTTGACAAAAAGACCGCTCCATGTTAAAATGGTTGGATAAATGGCTTAACAAATAAGCGGTGTGCCGTAACACACACCGCAATGAAGTAACTTGCTATTACGCATGTTACTTAATATTAACCAATATAATTATAGGAGATTTATGGCTACGTTATCAGTAACCGTAAGAACTCATAATGATTACTTCACATATTGATGCTGCGAATGCAGCATATCGTGAGTTTCGTAATGGAAACTACGAGAGCGCCATTGCATTTTGCGACACTTTAATTTCTTACAATCCACAAATTCCGAACATATATCGCTTACGTGCTGATGCTAAAATGAATTTGGCTCAATATGAAGAAGCAATTGCTGATTGCAACAAGGCACTTGAATTGGATCCATGTAATTCTGCCTCTCTGACACGAGGGTTCGCCCATTATTTTTCATATCAAAATAAAGAAGCGATACAAGATTTTACTTGTTTCATTGATTTAAATCGTCATGTATATCATGCGCGTAAATCTTTGGCTTATGCGTATAAGACACGAGCGGATGTCCTACATGATCTTAGTAGAAATCGTGAGGCGAAGTTTGATTATTTGCGGGCATTATACATCGCACAAAATGACGGGGATGCACTACTTATAGCGCAGATTACACCAAGTTTAGAAGCGATAAATAAGCAGAAAAAAGGAGCGGATAGTCCTCCCAACCTACCTAAAGGATGGGATTCTTGTCGGGTTTGAAAATGGCAAAAATTACAAAACATTATGTCTATTTTGTAGAATGCAAAGATTTTATAAAATAGGTTGCACCTCTGGGTCCATTGATCGCAGAATCAGTTCAATGCAAGCAGGCAATCCATTTCTAATAAAAAAAGTAGGGCATGAGATATGCGAATGTGAGGATTACAATCCAAAAAATGGTCAAGGATGTTCTTTAGAAAATCAACTGCTTGAACGATTTTCAGAAAACAGAAACCCGTTTTTACATTCTGAAAACGAGTGGTTTAAAAAATCTGGCACATTAGTTGATTATATAGAAAGTCTCCCCGAAAAATGACGAGTGCTATACAAACATTCCGTATCGTTCATTTTTTCTTGCGTCTGCGTTTTTTTCTTTTTTTATCATGTCGTGCGACTGTAGAATAACTGATGTCAAGTATCTGTGCAACCTCATCTCTCGATTTATCCTTTAGCAGTTCATTCATCCGTTCAATAGTTTCGGGTGGCGTAGGTGTGCCTTTGTTTCCTGCCCGCGCGGTTTCCCGTTGCTGTTTTGCCTCACCAAATTCCAACCCGTGTGTGAGCGCGACAACTTTTATGAGTATCTGGCTGATGTATCCAGCCGACAGACCGGTAGCGTTGCTAATTTCATCAGTTTTCATCGTTTTCCACGCATCTTGTGGCGTGTTTGGGTGTATGAGCCAGTCTCGTAATATCTGTTGTTTTGGCGGTAATTTCTTTTCCATAATGCACCTTTCTTGTTGTAGAAATGAGCGGGCCGGTTATGCATCTGTCCCGTCATTTTCTTGTCCTTGCTGTTTGTCCATACTGGCAACGAACTCTTGAACCGATTGTATCAGTTCAGTAACCTCGTCAACGACTTTCGCATTTTCAAGGATAGCATCAGCGGCAGCCTCTAAAGCCTGTGTGTTTCCTGATGCTTTGATTTTCTTGAATCCTTTGGCGATATACTCAGTATCTTCTGTGATGCTCTCAAATCGGTTATGAATAATCTCAATCATCTCTTGTTGCGCATCCAATTCAACTTGAACGATAAGTGTGCGAACTCTATCTTCAGTGAGATTATATTCTGCGGAGGTCTCTTTGATGTCAAGTTCCCGTAGGGTGCCATCATCATAGAGTTTGCGACTGAGGAACCATTCGCATCCTTGTTCATTGGGTTCAAACATAGAGGTCAAGTTACGGTTCCAGTGGCTTATCATATCCATCCAGTGCCGGAACCGCGAGACCGGGAACCCTTTGAGTATTTTGTCAGGGTTTTTCAGAGGTGTCTGGCTGAGGACAGCGAACACCTCGTCACGTTCATCTTCATTGTTGCGATAGTATCCGAGATTTTCTATGAGTTGTGTGTAATTATCAAACCTATAGAAGTCGGCATCAAGCGTTTTCTGCCACATTGCTTCGGATTTCTTGAATAGGTCTGCTCGCATTTTCCGCACCGCTGTGACAGCGGCTTTGTGTGCGGCTTCAATAAAGTCGTTGATTTCAAGTTCTGATATATTATACTTTGATTTAATACCGAGTTGTGACAAAATTTCGTGTTCCGTTGCTTTGTTGACACCGAGTTTATGTATATCATCATCTTTTGCGTTGGTGAGCAGCGCCCAGGAGATATGTGCCTCGCGTAGCATCAATTCAATGTAGTCATCAATATAGCGTTGGCGTGTATCTGTGTCCAAACCCCGTTCTGAATCTGCGTTATTTCCGATAGATTTGGTCTCCATTGTCGCCTGTTTACCGTATTTGTTGATATATTTCAACTTACTGGGTCTTTTATACTTGGGATCGTAAATCTCACTATCATTATTTATAGTGAGATTTTTGACGATTTCCCCGACAAGTTGAGCGGAGACGTTGCATTGCGTGGCGATATGTGAGTTTGCCCATATTTTACCTTTTTTATGGGTGAGCCAGCGTAGCACGGCAATGCGCTTCTCCTCGTTTGTGCGTCTGCGTCCGCGTTTTCCGTTTTCTTTTGTCGCGAGCAGCAGCGCGTCGTCTCGTGTTTTACCTTCTACCTCAAACTCCACGCGGTGTTGTTCTCCGAACTCTCGTTTGACCGCCTCAATGGTGTGGAACCCCGACCAGAGATGTTTGTCAGCAGTGATTTTCGGGAATTCTAACCATTCCTCTTGCCAGTCATCTTCACCATAATCGCGGATGGCTTGGCGGTATTCCTCAACAATATCTTCATTGAGTTGTGGTAGTGTATTGATACTGTGGTCAATGACAACAGCGATGATTTGGTGTTCCTCATAAGTATTACTCCAGTCCCTTCTCATCTGTGTGTCCCCCTCAATAGAGATTAGATTTGTGCGGATACCCGTATTTCGTGGTGTGTCCGCGTATGCTACAGAAGGGACACATGGTTTGTCTGTGTCCCTTTTTTCAATCTACGCGTAGCAGATTGAAATACGCTGATTCGGGCTTGCACCGAGTTGTCTGCTGTATCAGAAAAGCGTAGGCAGGTAGCAAAGTTTGCCACCTGCCTGATAGTGTTTTCATGCTTGCGTGTTATCGCGTTCTGGCGATGTCGGGATACCCAACGCTTCCAAGATAAGTTCAATGGTGTTGCAGATTCGTATGGGTACATATTTCCATTCTTCATCATCAACTTGTTCGGCAAAGTCTTGAAGTATTTGTGTGAGTCGTTGTTCGTGTGCTTTCTTTTCCACCTCTTGTTCAGAGAACGCCCAAGCGATACCGTCTATAAATGCTTCGGCTTCTGCGCGCGTGCTGAAACTTTTCATACAGTCGTGCCGTCTGAAATGTTCTTCATCTTGGTAGAGAAAGAAAACAATATCATTGCTGGTTGTGAGTATGATGTCCGCCACTGGCGTTTTGAGTTCAAGTCTTTCCATGTGAGTTTCAGGGACGGTTGCCCGTTCCTGCTCCTTTATCCAAAGCAGGTATGTTCACTGCAATTGCGGGCTGAGTCGTAAACGCAGTCGCTTGCTTGGTATCTCTCTTTATATGTACCCAATAGTTCACCGAAGTTGCCTCGTTTGTGCGGGATGGGTTCGTCCTTTTCTAAATTCCTTCTGTAGACTTGGAATTTACAATTTCTCTCTATAATATGAAAGACAGCCCGGAAAGGTGTCCGTTTGGCTGCCTCTTGGAGTTGTCTGTCAAGGGCGATTTCTCTGTTTTCCTTTGCGCGTTCGGTGTCCGCGTAATTATCTGCAAAGGTTCGGATTTCACCGAAAACAGCGTCAACCTTTTTCATAAGGTCTGCGGTCTCGGTGGCGGATGCGCCTACGTTAAAAAGTAAGTAGTCTTGTAACTCGTTCTTGGCATCAAGTGCTATGCTATCAAAGCGTTCGCGATTATGTGCCATGTTAGGTTTCCTTGTGAGATTGTGGGGTGACTTGATTGTCACCCCGTTGCGTTGTTAGGCAGCGATAGCCAATTCGTAGTCAAAATCTTTGTCATCTGATTGTCTGATGATAAGTTCTACTGGCGCGACGACATTCTCGTTGTCAAAGGTGTCTATCCATTTGAACAGATTATTGGTAACAAGCAGTTTGACCAGACTTTTCCCATCCTTATGAATATCTACCTCAACGACATCAATGTGAATTTGATAGCCGCGGAACATTCTGCCAACGGCTAATGCGACTGGACAGCGTTGGCAATCGCCACCGATACCTGCTAATATGTCAATGTCGGTGACCTGCCCCCGCCTGCCTTCAATTTGTGTAAAATCCATAATTTTGATTTCCTATGCGAAAAGAACGCTCAGATTGCGTTCTGACGCATTTTTTAGAAAAGGGATAGGGATAACCCACAGGTATATGTCGGCTATTCACCTATCCGCTATCTGTGCTATTCACCTTGAGGTTTCGGTGCGCGTATGTCCCCATCATCTAAAATTCGCTGATGTGGGAGAAGTCGGATACCGACAATCGCTTCCATACCGAATCCGGGGCCTATCTCTGTATAATAGAGATTGCCTTTTTTGATGTCGTTGTCATTGACTATTCTCCGCTCACCACTCTCCATTGTGATTTCATACTGGTTGACGTGTTGCATTGTTCTGACCTCTGTAGTAAAATACCACCACTTCATTTTATACGCACTGTAGCAGGGGATTGACACGTTCCCTGCTACTCCCAACTTACCCTGTGTAAGTTGTGGATACGGAAGGACGGAATTGAACCGTCCTATCGCACCGTCTGCGTTCCGTTAGTATTTCGGTTGTGGGATTACCTGTCAAAATCCTGTATTTTATAACTGGATTGTAGTTCAGCAGACTTTATGTTCATAGCCCTTAATGCTGCGAGGGTGTTGATTTCCTTACCCGCATCGGTTGTAACAGAATCAATCTTGCTGTCCGTGTCCACTCTCGCATTCCAAAATTGTGTATCGCCATCAGTGAGTTCAACGCGTAGATGTGATTCGTAAGGGATTTGTTCATGGAGAAGCGGTTTGGGGTCTATACACCCGTCATCGTTGAAATCAAGGTCAAAGTGTGGCAGCAGTTTTGAAAAATAACTCGGTGCTGTCCAGTTGCCGAACAACTTTTCAATGTAGTCGGGACACCCTTCAAACCTTTTATCCGATAGCCACAGACAACTTTTGCGTCCATCGTATCCTGTTTCCACACAAGCCTCTATAATACCATCGGCAAGGATACCTAAACAGACGACCTGCCCGAAAGGTGTGATGTCGTTGAGTTGCGGTGCTTGGTCATCACAAATCTTTACCTCAGCCTTGTCAAAACAGATTGTTGTGGTATGCTCTGGGGTTTCTGCGTCATCTTCAAGGATGTCAACGTCTACCATGTTGTCGGTATACACATCAGAGATGAAGCCGGCTTCCCCATCGGGTGTGATTACACGTTTTCCTAATAACATCGTCTAACTCCTTTGTAGAAAGTGGAAGCGCGCTTAGTAGGCGCGCTTTCTGTTTAGTTACCGAATTCCAAGACCGTCTCACTAAAGAGGTCTTGATATTGTTGTTCAAGCGACTCTAAATCGCTATCATCGTCTTTGAGTTTCTCATAGTAATGTTCCAACTTGGCAGACAATTCACAAAGTTTACTGATACGTGATTGTAAGTCTTGCTGCCGCTCGGATAACTGCGCGGGTGTCTGCTTTTCTGTATCGGATGGACACAGATAAAACTCATGCCGTCTCATGTGTTCCGTTAGGAATATGTTCGGCAAAACTTCACGCGTCAGGCGATAGACACCGTTATCCTGATTGAAATGCTTGACTTCCCACACAGGTCTGGGTTGTGATGTGATATACGCATCTCGGTTGAGATTAACGTTATCGCCTATTTTCACGGGTTCAAGCAAGTTCGCTACGATATGCCAGTCCTCATTATCCAAGTAATAGTCGCTCTTGACATACCACTGGAAGTTACGCCATAGGTATATTGACTGGATATTCCGTTCCGAGTAGGTCAAAAACGCATTCAGAGAGAGTGAAATGGTAGGTGCGGGGTTCTTATATTCGCTTACCTTGCCAGTGTCCCCGTCAATGCTTGCCATCTCACCATGATACGCTATCGCTCTCGCGTTCTCATCGGTATTGTAGTGCGTGAGCAGAGATTTACCGTTGATGTCCATCTTTGCGCCTAAATGACAATATGAAGCGGTGACGTTGCCATCTTTATTTAGATAGCCGATGTAACTGCGGCTTCCCATCGTGTTTCTCCTGTAAATGAATAGAGGTACAATTGCTTGCACCTCTTGGATTATTGGGGTTTGTCAACTTCCCATATTGCTTCAACGAAAATCAACCCACCACACCGATAGAAAGAATACTGAACATGTTTGCCCGTCAGATAAGACAGACACGCGTCGCATAACCGTGTGACAAAGGTTTTCTTCTCGCTTTCAACGCAGGTGTGACGCTCCGTTGCTTCTGTGCTATTGCAGGTTGTGTGATTACAATCCATTTCTCACCTTTTACTATTGAAGTTTGTAAATACATAAGGTTCAAGTTGGATTGTTATTGGTTGTACCCGCTCACCCGCATCAAACGCCTTGAGGAATTCCGCAGCGGCTTTGGGCAGTGGACAATACTTCCAAACTCCCGGACGCTGTTGGAGTGTCCGATGTGTGCTAATCAACGATTCCGTCTGTCCTGTAACACGGCAATACGCTTCACTTATCGGTCCCCCGTAGTGTCCTTCGGTATCTGAATAGGTGCCATGCTGCTTCTGACTGAACCAATCTTCACCACGCCACGTTTGACGGGATTGTTTGCCTTTTTCAATATCTTCTGCGGTTATCTCTAATGCCATCGTGTCAGTGACAAGAGAAAGTAAACCGAAGTATTGTAACACTTCAGCAGCATCACAATCTTCCTCTGCCCATCTCCGATTGCCTACGAATGATTTGTAAGACTTGGGAAGTTTCTTTATCCATTCATCCGATAACCACAACCCCCCGTGACGTGCCGTTGAAACAAAGTAAAGCCCTTCGGTCAACATCTTAACGTCTTGAGGCTTGCCCCACGGTGTTCTGCTATCCTTTAGTAAGTCAAGAAAATCACAACGTGCAGGTTTGGTAGCCCTGCCTTTCAACTTTGACTCTGCTATCATCGCGTCTCTCGGTGACCAAGAATAACTGAAGTTGCCCTCGGATATTTGACTCGGCTCCTTTTTTGCGGGTTTGCCAAGATGGATAATCTCTTGGTAAATCTGTTCTAAACTATAGTAAGACACTTGAATTACTCCTTGATGATGTGGTAAAATACCACTTGATTATGCATGGTAGCGGGGTATTTTATACCCTGCTACTCCCCACCTACACCTTGTAGGTTGGATACGCAGTCGGGGGAATCAAACCCCAGATTTACACACCAGTGCTGCGTGTTCGGAGTAATTTCTACATGCCTCACCTCTATACGCCACCATCTGCCACTGGGCTAATCTCGTTCAGTGTCCTTTCTGGAGAAGGTAACTGCTGCGGGTTTCGCGCAACAGGGGCATGCTATTTTGTTTTCAAGGAACATTGATTTCATACTATGATAACATAAATTCAATTTATTTGTCAAGTATTTAGTCATCTTTTTAGTCAACTTTTTTATTTTATCTGTCGGTTACGCTATCCGAACACAAAACGGGCGCCATACTCCGATTTCACGATTTACCATAAAATCTGATGGTATGCCATCCTGCTTTGTGTTCAAATTGGCGCACGTCGCTTTTTTTAGACGCCTCTGTAGGACGGACACCCATGCACACAATCTGTTCTACCTGACTATGAATATGTTAGGTAATTTCAAGGATTTCAATAAAGTGCTTCACACTTATCCTTGCGAACCGCATATCCCAATGAGATGAGTTTCGCGACGATTTCTGCTTCGGTAAACGCATCAAATGGGTCTGTTTTGTTATCTTCTGCAGCTAATGACATGGATTCACACGCCTCGCGTGCATCTGTGTAGTTGATACCGATATAGGCTTGTGTAGTGGTGACGTTCTTGTGTCCTAACAGTTCTCTGACCATGTAGATGTCTCCAACTTTCTGGTAGAACCGCTGTGCGAATGTTTTACGCAATGTATGCGTTGCGAGTTTGCCGTTGAGTCCAGCCTTGATAAATGCGTCTTTCAGGATTTTGTGAATTGCTTGGCGTTTTGCTGCGACAACTTTGCCACCTGTCTTTTTGCGTGACGGAAAGAGCGGACGAGACGGGTCAATATCCCCGAAGTGCTGTTGATGCCATTCTATGACATCACAGATAGCAGCGATACCGTCGCGATTGACGGGGATTGTTCGTGACGTTTCGCGTCCTTTGACGATGGCGAGGTCAAATTGGAAGTCGGTTACAGGCTTATCGTTTTGCCAAACATCTTCTATCTTGATCGCGAGCATTTCCGAGACGCGTCCCCCGATTGAAACGCCTAATAGAAACAAACTTCTATTTCTTATTTCAAAAGTGCCGTCAAATGCCGCTATGACGCTGCGAATTTCACTGTTCGTTAGGGGTCTTGTGCCTTTCATCGTGTAATTTCTCCTTCGTGAGAATGCGTAAGCGGAATCGTATGTGTCCGCCTACGCATCGTCATTGTCTATCATTCACAACCGCGACAAACGGTGTGAAGATACCCACCTGATAACGATAGCGTTTCCGGTAACTTTTACTATCTTATCAGTGCGATAGTTTCACCTAAATCCGACACGCCAGTGTCAAGATTTAGCAATATCTTGTTCCTTCCATTCGGCTTCTAACACATCAAGCCGTTTGTATAGGTGTGCGATTTCGTCAAGTGTGGCTTGTATCCGCGCTTTGCGGAAACCGTTCCTGCTGAGTAACCGAACTATCAAGCCACCATGATAACTCGCGATGTGTCCCTCAAAGCGGCGGATATACCGAAAAGCCGTTTCTACATTGATTGATTTCTCAATACCCATTCCCCAACCGAATGTTGCGGGTTTATACATGGAAATAGCAGGGACGCGTTGCCGCGCCCCTGTCCTGTATTATTCACATTCAATGTTTTCGCGTTTGAGGACTTGCTTGAATTCAGAAACAAGGATGTCAACATAATCGGGTGTCAACAACCCTGTAGCCGATTTTCTTACCTGTTCAATGCGTTGGGTGACGGTCGGTTTATCCCAAACGACCGTGTCTGTATCCGCAACCTTGAACATCAAAGCGGCAAGCGCGCTCAATGTTATCATCATCGTTTCCACCTCACAACTGTGTCTTACTGACGATGTAGCCCATAACTATCCAAAACAACATGGGGATACCCATCAATGCGAGTAAGAGACATAAAATTTCTATCACGGTTTCTCCTTGTGTTTTTACCTGTATCAAGGTAAAATAGTTGGATACATTGTAAGTTTTCTATTTTGCAGTTAAGGGGATAGATACCTGTCTGTCCCCTTTTCTGTAGCCCAATGCTACAGAATACGCAAGCGGGGAGTTGAACCCCGCCAGAGCATACCGTCTATGTTGCGTTAGTATTCCTTGATACCGTTGACTAATGCGTGAAATACTTTACCTTTCACCCATACCCCAAAATCGCCTTCATCCAGTATCGTTTGGACACGGGAACATAAAACACTCTCTGGTATCTCACCTGCTTGGTATTCATCGCAAAGCGCGGTGACTTCTGCCGACATATCGGTGTCATCAAAACACACATCGGCTAATGCCACCGTTACGATGTGTGCCGCCTGTCTAATTGTCATTCGGTTTCTCCCTTGTGAGTGATGACCGCATCTATGTGTCCGTCCTGTTCACACGATTCACAAGTGCCGTCAATCTCTCTACTTTCTTCATGTTCAAGTTTGAAAATATCAAGTTCAGGACAGTTATAGGGCAAGTTATCATATTTTGCGTGATTAAAACACTTCTCGCAAATCGTGAACGGCTCACCGATGCGTCCTGATACGATGTCAATATGACGTGCGAATAACATGGTTTCACCTCTGTTTTTAATCATAGGTCATGATATTGTCCACCTCAAAGCCCTTTTCTCCACAAACCTCTTTGAGTGTGTCTGTCAATAACATGCTATCTTCTATTGTTATACATTTCGGAGCGGCTTTCTGAAAAAACTGCTTGAGTTTGGACTCGTTGAGTAAGAGTAGTAATTTCTTGAGTTCCGCCCGACTTTTCTCGTTAGCCATAGGAAATCGGGGACGCGCGAGCGTCCCCGCCTCACTAAAAGTCTTTGATGGTGTAGCGTGAAATTAGGTTGGCATCAATGATACCTGTCTCTCGGAAGGTTGCGAGGTTGTGAATTTCTTTACCTTCTGCTGTGAGAATAGAGATGATATTCCCCTCTCCGTCAACAGCAGCCCCCCATTTCTCCGTTCTACCGCTTTCAAACATTACTTCAATTTCAGCATCTTCAGGTATCGTGTGGTGTTCCAATCCTTTGAATACGATATAACCGTCGTCCCAGTGTAAATCAAAGTATTCAAGCACCTCATCAAAATCTTTAAGCGATGCCCAGTGATGATATGTGAGATTGATACGACCTTCAAGATATGCCATCCGCTCATCCGACAGCCATAAGCCCGCATAACGTAACAATCCACAAGTACAGACAGCGATAACACCCTCGCGTAAAAATCGTGTACCCGTGATTTTACCTAATGGTGTGATGTCGTCTATCTGTGGTCTCTGGTCAACCGCGATGTGAACCCCATCGTTGAAATGGAATTCCAAGTGTGTTACTTCCCCGTTTTCTTCAAGAATACCAACGTCAAAAATGCCCTCTGTAAAGACAGCAGAGACAAAGCCCTGTGTGTCCGTAGGTGTGATGACTTTCTGACCTGCTTTGTAAGTCATTGCGTGTCTCCCTTATCGTAAATCGGCATCAAATACAAGCGGTCATCGTTGAGAATGTCCACTGTCTTTAGATGCTGATTGTTAGCGTGCCATGTGCGAGTTCTACTATCAAACGAATAGCACCGTTGCCATCTGCCGCGAGTAGGAAACAAACGGGACGCTATGAGTTTAGCATGCCGTAAGGTTTTTACTCGGATAGTTCGCTTGCATTGTTTATCATTACTGAAAAACATAACTTTATAGGCTTGCATAAGTGCCTCTACCAAGTATTCAACTCGGTCATACATCTGTTTTCGTGATGTAGCAATGAAATGTCGTTCTTTGTGCCAATCGCAGAACAACCGACATCGTGAAACATCTCAATAAACTTGTCTACAACACTGGGATCGTCTATTTCTTCAGGACACGCCTCAAGAAATGTCTGCATCTCGCTCGCTTGTTGTAGAATGTCTTGTAAGCCTTCAACCGCCACCGATTTTTGAAGCATTAATTTTACTCCCATAAATGAAGTGCGCGCCCCGAAGGACGCGCTTGGTTGTTAGCCTCTGTCAAGACCGACTTCATACATATCACCTAAATACCAATTTAGGTTCGCAAAGTATTGGTCAGGTTCTACAGAGAAGTTCATTCTGAAGATTTCACCTTCTTCAAAGAATGCCCGAACACGATACGGGTCAATTCCACTACTCTTGACTTGATGTCTGATAACAGAAACCTTGATAATGTCTCCGTCAACTCTTTCAAATACATAGCGATAGTGGTTGTAACCCGCGAGATAAACCTTCATTTCACCGCCTAATAGATGCTCACGATAAAGCAGTGTGCCAATTTTCGCCTCTCGTTCCGCGTCGCGTTCTAAACCGATACGAAAATGTGGAATGATGTGCTTCGCGTCAAGCGGGTTGATGTCTGTTTTCTTGACTTGACAACAAATTTCCGTTTTCCAAAGTTTGAGATGTATCGTCTCTATACCGACACCGAAACCTAATAAGGTTGTGTTCGGAGACACTGCCATAAAATCAAACTCGCTCTCGTTGTCATCGCAATCAAGCATTTCATAGACACCAGAGCGATGACTATTCCCGTAAACGATTATCCATCGCTTGCCACCGCCCCTGTAAGCCTCTACTTTACGATAATCTCTGACTTCTTGCTCTTGCATTGATAAAAACCTCACTTATGATAGAGAATTGCGCGCCCGTGATGGACGCGCTTTATTCCGAATTCGGAGTTCTAAACCTCACGGACACAACAGAAAACCTGTGTCCTTTCACCATGATTAGTCAACTTCGCTTTATCACCATCTAAATAGATAGCGACAGGATTCTCTTTGTGTTGTTGCCACAATCTTATGAGTTTCTTCAAGTTCGCTTGATTGATGCTCTCTACCTCGTAGACTTTGCCAAGCACCGTGTGAAACCGTGCTGTAACCGACTCATCTTCAAGGTGATGCAACTCAAACTCTTGGATTGATTCGCCACCGTCCATGTGAACGGCTACATCGCGACCTGATAACTCAATGGTCTTGTCTGATTCTGGAAAGTGAACAATCAGCATATTACACCTCATTGAAAAGGATTAGCGCGCCCGCAATGGACGCGCTCGGAAGTTTAGGAATGAACTTCGGAGAGTAGTGAATCCACGAATTCGTTGATTTCATCGTCCTCATCATCTTCACCGAAGTCTGCTTCAAAATCGTCTGGATTGAGACTATAGGGATTATGTCCATACTCAAGCATGTTTTGGTAGAGGGGGTCCTCTGAACCACACCCTGGACAACATGCCATCAAATCCTCAAGTTCTTCTTGACTTGGATTTATCGTTGGCTGTGTTATTCCGCAGTTTTGGCATCTCCAAAATGTCATCTATGCTGCCTCCCGCATTTGGTCCGCGTGAAACTCACCGACCTGTCTTTCGCCAGAGTCGTCAACATAGTTGACTTCATAGACATCATCGCCTAAATCCTCAATGACTACGCCAATGTATTCTTCCACGCCATCTTCACAGATAACCGCGTCCCCGTTTCCATATTTCGCTTTCATTTTTCTTTCCTTTATGGTAAAATTACCACTGTTGAAATTAGAGGGTGTTCCATACGGAACACCTTCTTTTTTTCTGTTCCGACCAATTCAGAACAGAAATGCGGAAGGGGAGACTTACACTCCCCTGTAGGCTTCAACCTATTCCGTTGACAGTGCTGCAAGTAAATCGTGAATGTTGATTTTAGCCCTATGAAGTTTGTCGGCAATAGATGCACGAATGTCCATCTTTTTATTGGTATTGCCCTGACTAATGGTCTTGCCTAATTCCAAGTAGACTTTGCCCATTACATCATACGGAACATCAACCGAGAGCGATGCAGGTGTCATAAAATGCATGTCAGTAATGCCTAACGAACCGAACTGGTCTGGTGTGTAATATGTGCCATCAACTTTAATCCATTCAATCTGACCTTTGTTGTTCGTCTGTGAGTGGCATTGCCGTTCTGTGCCATCAAGGTAAAACACGGTTGCCATTTGTTCAAATGCCCAATTGCGTTTGTATTTCAAGCCGTTCATTGTTTTACCTCGCTTGATGTGGATAAGAGACCTTTTTCTTCATTCGTTAGCATTGCGTCGCGATAGACAAACCACGCTGTGCGCTTTGCTATGTCTCGTTTGGTATTGTTCGCTCTCAAGAGCCTATCACGCTCCCGTTTCAACTGGTGTGATGTTATCCCCACATAGACCGCATTGATACGCTTATTTGCTGAAATCCAATCGTTCTGAATGGTATTCAACGCATCTCGGTAAGCCTTGAAGTGTGGATTTTCTAAATCACCTGTCGGAACGGATTTATTGACATCATCTTGAGAGGTTTGAGAACTACAACCGAGTGAGAAAAGTGAAAGTGAAAGTAAAAGGATAGAAACTAATCTAAAATACATCGTAAAATCCTCCATCTTGGTTAGCGAATGCCGCAGATTTACTGAATTACAACACATTGCGTCAAGTCTGTCTGTATCCGTGATTAGCGTTGAATTGCTGACCTCACGGATTACCTAAACTTACCTAAATTTGCCTAAATTCGTCAACCTGTGGCATTGTTCAAGCCTTTCAGCGTCCACCGAACCTTAATCTTGTGGTCTCGGAATACTGACCGACTTGCTTTATTGTTGATTTGTCAAAGACTCCGCGTTTCAGAACTTCGCTTTTATTCTGAACTTTGTTGATTTTTTGAATGCTACCTTTTGGTAAAAAGGTAGCATTCAAAAAATCTGATAAAAGTTTATCACATAATGATAATTTTTTCAAGGTTTTTTAGTAAGTTGTCAATAAGTTTTTAGCAATTACGAATTTTCACCGATTTTCAGGTTTGCGCCCGCCAGTCTGAAATCCTATGGCAGATTTTCACCTGAAATAGTGAAATTCTGAATAGCAATGGGGGTATGACACAAGACACCACGAACCCGCATCACACAGCGAGTTATCTGCGACTAACCCACCGCGCGAAAAAATTTTGCAAAAAAATTTTTACAAAAAATCTCTAAAACTGCTACAACAATCAAACCCCTCTCAATTGGAATATTCATCGAAACTCGTGTTAACTATTAGTTAATTTATTTACATTAAATTAGCGTTGATATTTAGCTGTTTTTTGGCGATAAATTAGGCAAACACCCATAAAGTCGAAAATACCTATGGAAATAGCTACGTAAAAACCTGAATTAGTTTGGAAGTTCTCAAGCAATTTTTTAATCATTTTCGCAGATGTTTCGGATTTTCACCGATTTTCACCAATTTACGCAAATATTTATTCAATGTAGTAAGATAAAATAATTACCAAAATGATCAACCTGAAGTAGATTTTTCATAGAAGCCGGCCAGAAAAATCAAAATGGATCCGCTGATTTTAGTATAGATCAACTCAAAACATCGCTATGTCTTTTCCTGCTGATGAAAGGATTAGGTATAAGATTCGGTGGGAATTGAGTAGGATACCCGTCATTTACGCGCGAAGGCGTATGATCCACGAAACCGGTGAATTCGTGCAGCAGATACAAGTCTCACGCTGCCTTATGTGTAGGCACATCACCAATTCGCACATTTTTCACAGAATTTGCCATTTTTCCACAATTTTACACCAAAAACGATGAATTTCAAACTGGGAAACGCACACGCCAGACGAAAATTAAAATCGCATAGGGATATAGGTCACCAAAGGTATGAAGGATTGTAGAAGGGGCGATGCGGTGGGACTGGCAACACGGGAGTACCAAAATTAAAATTGAGAAAATTTAGGACAGTTAGGGATATGCCGGCGGGAGTGAGGATTATAATTTTACGAAGTTTATGGAATTAAATTAATAGCATTACAATGTGAAGTGCCATTACAATCCTGATAGGTTAACTGTTATCTTCACATGTCTTGATATATTTAAAAATTGTTCGCGTTACCGTTAAGATTTAAATTGGTAACGTACAGATATATAGTACCGATTCTAACTAATGCCATAAACCTAAGTCTAATCAGGGGTTAGAACCTCTAAAAATTTTTTAGTGACAACTCACAAGAATTCAGTGACAACTCACAAGAATTCAGTGACAACTCACAGGAATTCACAAAAGTTAAATTTTATGTAAATTCAATTCTTCGAGAAAATCAAACGCTTGGTCTCTGTTTATACACCAAAAAGAAACAAAATAACCGATTTTATACGGGAAATAGCCAAGATTTAAACAATCCCTGCAACACCGATAGCCCATCCACAACGGATAGGCTGGAATAAAACTTATTCTGTTTTATGCGTCTACGTAGGACACGGGTTTTGACCAAGCAACGCATCCGCTAATTCAGAATGGACACGTAACACCATGTCAAAGTCCTCCCGCATCCGCTTCGGCATCTCAACGTATTTTTCGTTATCAGTCGCAGGACGAAAGGTTCCGCGTTTTTCAGGACGATACTGGATGTCTCCTGTCTCAACATCGATACGCCATTCTTCGTTGAAACTATAACGCCAGTTACCCTCAATACGCATACCACGAAACGTCCGTTCCGCCTCCGGTGCGCGAAGCCTACGCTCAGGATATGGCTTCGGATACAACTGATACGACTGTGCCTCTTGGGGACGACGCTCCAACTTGCCTAACATACCGGCCCATTCAAGCTCCTTAATGCAATCACAAATCGTTGTCGAGCCAAACCGCGTCCAACCACGAAGCTGCTCTATGCTCACAGGCTCCGTTATACCAGTCGTGAAATCTGAATGTATCTTCAACAGCATCCAGATCAACAATGACTTCCAACTAATGTCTCCCGCTAACAAACGCTCAAATAAACCACCATACCCACGAGGCATCGCACACTTCGCAGGTCTGCCGTCTCTATCTAATGGGACTAATTCTTCTTCGCAAAGATGATGCTTCAACTCAAACTTACTGGTCTTAAATCTACCGGAAAGACGCTTCAGCCATTTCTTGTCGGTCAAGCGAGAAAGTGCCTGCTGCACATATTGATGGGATACTGAAAACAACTTGCCGACTTCACGTATCGATTTAGAATGGGATTTACCAAAATCCCAGTGAGAAAACGCATTGTAGCATTGATAGATCGCAGCATCAAACGCTTTTTCCGTGCCTTCCATCAAAGCATCTAACATGCTAAAGATTTGGAAGGGAACTTGCATCGTATCTTTTTGCGTTTCTAAAAATATGGACGGACGAGAAGGTTCGACCTCCTCATGTTTTAAACCATTTTCGTAAATGTCGGGATATATTTGGGTGTTTTGAACCCGATCATTTAAAATACCCGTTTTAACCATAATTGACCTCAATTTGAGGCAGAAAGAGTATAAAACAGAAAGTCCTGAAAAAGTCCTAAAAAAATCCCTAAAGAAAGTCCTAAAAAAATCCTTGCTTTTTTATCTTATAATGTGTTATACTCTTAGTACCTGTTTAGCAGGTAACCGATTTTTAAGAATCCCAATCCTCAAAAAATCGTGCCGAACCTTGCTCTTGTAGGCCCAAGACATTTAGTGTCTTGGGTTTCGGCTTTTAAACTGAAACTATTACAATCATATTTTATGCTTACATGGACATGTTACGATTAATTCCAATTTTTAATCAACTTAAAAATCCATTAAAATGACATAATTTTATGAAATTTGTTGAATTTGTTAAAAATTAGTGTATTAATCTCGCAGATTAAACTTAAAAAGACTCACCTTTATTCCCTTTCACAAATGAAATTAAATAGGTCAAACAACCACCTGCTGTATCTGAGATCTTAGTGGAATTTGACAGACCAGACCCACATATCTGATCCGAATCGGGTCGCGTAAATCCAAAACAAGATAAATTGTGTCAGATAGCTTGTGGTAAGAAAGTCCCGGTAGTCTTGCTTTTGATATATCTCTTATTTTTTGATTGTCATTCATTGTTCATCCTATGGGTGTGTGTTGGGGAGGGCTCTGAGTACCCAACGGATCATGTAATACAAGCCAAAAACAGCCAAAGGGATCAATAAACCTATGATCAATGAACCTATGAGGTCCCATTCATCCCAGCCAGAGCCGTCATTACTTATTATAAGAATAAGGACTATAACGATTATCCCTGATATAGAACCGAGTAGACGGTATGCAAACTTTCTATAATTCGGATCAAGAAAAAAACTTTTAAACATAAAGGGTTCTACTTTGTTAGTTGGTGGTTTGTATGCAGCGTCTGGATCGGGGTTTTCTTTTTTTTTTGAAATCCCTTTGATAATCAATTGAATTACTTTTCCTATAACGAAAGAGATGATCCAAAAGAAGAAAACAGATATAAGTTGCGCGGGCCAATATCGCGCACCTACAACAAGGGACGCAAGTGACCAGACAATACCTGCTGTAATGCCAATTGGACGCCAAATCGTGTGATTAGCTATGATGCCTATTATCAGTAATAGCCATGCTACACCCATTAACATAGGGCTATACCTTCTTTCCATTTAGTGCGATTCACCTTCATCTTTTCCACCTAAATAGTTCCAATCTCAGACACATAAATAGTGTGAAATTACTCATCAACAGCCAATGTAATCGTTTCTGCTGTCAACAGTGCCCGCATGAGTTTAGGTATATCTGTCATCCATTTGAGTTGTTTTTGCACCGTGTTCTGCTGGCTTGCCAGCCAACTGAGGACTTGACTAATATGATAGGCATTTTGCACTGGGGCGAACGCCGCTGGCACCTGAGTGCTGGTTTTCGGATCAAGTGTCAAATCATTGTATTTCACATTCTTCTCTTTTTCTGTTCTATTGGTAAACTTACCGTCAACCCCTGTTTTAGCAATGTGGTAAGCTCTCGCAGCTGCGTGAATACCCCAGGTTTTGGAGACATCTTTTTCAAGCCACTGTTCAACCTGTCCTCGGTTCGGTTTGGATTCGGATAATCTCCTAAACACCTTTGTTTCATACCACCTTATCAGTCGTTCTTTTTCTTTTTCGACCTGACTGACTGCTAATTGATTTTGTAAGAAAGTTCTGATCGCATCAGGATCAAGCGAGTCTGTCCGGTGTATCTCTTTGAACTTTATATTGTCTCCGTAGACCATGCCATTTCCACAAATAAGACGATACCAGTAAAGATTGATTTCCAATGCTGCTGTTTTGTCAACCGAGTTCAGCGCGTTGACTGTAAGGTTGAGCGGATGCTTGTCGCCCGGATCAAAAAGCGTATTGGTGGGCAACTTGAAAATGTCACCGGGTAAGGTAAAACTGAACCACATACGCTCACCGAATTCTGTAAGACACAGTTCTGCGCTCAGCCTACTCAGATCGAACCCATTGTCTTTCATCACACACGCTAATGCGTTCAGAAGTTCTTGGTGTTGAACCAGTTGATATTTTTGAGAAACAGTTGAAACAGGCACCTGGACATGATCTGTATCCGGTAAAAGAGCATTACTATGAGGCTTAATGCGATCTCTGACGATCATATTCATGTGTGGATTTACACCTTCGCCCTCTATAGCGCACGGAACTTTTTTAAAGTGTGGAACTTTCTGAAGCAGCTCACGTATAGACCCTTCCGTAACGTCCGTTTTTCTACTCAACCATTTTCGTTTACGTAAGGTGTGCCATCCTTGCCAATATGTCGTATTTGTCATACGAGAAACCCCTTATCTGTCACCATCCAGTGATTGGTAAGTAATTTGTTGGTTCATTTTGTATTGGAAATTCTCAAAGGAATCTGAACGGAATACATACAGAGAATAAATGTGTTGGAAATCTATCCATGGGATTATATATTCTACCTTGGAATTTGCCAGGCGTCTCCATGACTGTCAAAAGTTTCGACACAACCATCTTGTTTGAGATTGTTGAGGATACATTTGACAATTTGAATCTCTGTAGGTGTTGTAAAGCCAAGTTCTTCACTGATATACCTTGTTTTAAGGTTAAGTGGTCCGATACTTTGGCGTTTAGCTAATACCCTTAATACAGCATTTTCAAGATCAAGAAGTGCAAGTCTTGCTTGGTCTTTCATTTCTTTTGGAGTCATAATACCCTCCGTTGACAAGCCCTAAGTCACTAAATCTGCGCGGTTTAGCCACGCTGCGAACCTCTTTTAAGGATGGATGGCATGGCACTAAATAACATAGTCTTGTCTGCAGCAACAAACTTCTGTTGACTTATGTCAACACATAAGGTTGCCAAGCGTTGTAATATAATGTTTATGGGTGTGTCTCATCCTTAGACTGCACCGAGATAACACCGGGGTTGTGTATAAACATTGTGACAGTCTACAGGGAGGGTTGACAGATTGTGTCAACGAAAGAGAAGAGTTTTAGGCAACTCGCCCTATAGGGAGCTGGTCTCCATTTAACCTTTGAGAAAAAAGTTCTTTCAAGTATAATGGAAACCAGCGCTGTCATATTGGTCTAATAATCGCTATGGCAGTGCTTAGCGTCGCTGGTGGTAGCACACCTGCGGCGCACCTAAAAAATTAGGAAGCAGCCCTGACGTAACTCACGCATCCGTGAATTGCTTACGTCAACATATATTGTAGCGGATATACGAAATTTGTGCAACGAAAAAATTGAGTCAGGCTCAGAATCGGCACCATAAATGCGGAACTCAGCAGTG
This sequence comes from Candidatus Poribacteria bacterium, assembly GCA_028818995.1. The sequence continues at coordinate 67,982 of JAPPMR010000105.1, forward strand.
CAATCCCGCCAAAAATGTTGTAGCAACCTTCCTTCCTTGCATCTTGGGATAGACCGATGTTCTACTCGGTAAAACATCGTTAAATCAGTTTTTACGCGATTGTTTTACTCAGATGGTAGGTTTGCTTGCAGAGCACGTTATTCTGCGTAATTTAGTGAAAATAGCAATGTCTCGCCAACCTGATGGGTAGTCTGAAACAGAGGCGAAACTGAGTGGTTGGATTAAGAGGTTTGTTCCCAAAATATGTTTTGGAAAAGGTTCTGGCATCGTGTCTGAAGCGTGAAGTTTGCAACTTCCCAACCATGTTGATATAGTAAGTCATATTCGTCTTCTGTTAGTTTCCTAAGGGTAGTTTCAAAATTTTCTGCAAAATGTGCGTCACTTGGTGACAAACTATTTTCTGTTAAATGATCAATCATATCAACGTTCGTTCCCACCGCTTCTAATATTTTACGGCTATTATTCCCTATTTTGAAGTAAACTCCCGAATTTTTATTATTTTCAAAGTGATTTATTAGAGTGCGGGTTCTTAGACTTCTGACTTGATCCATTGAAATATCAATAAGTCGAATTGCGCTTTTCCAAAACTTTCCAGTGTGCTTTTTAGTGCCGATAGGATTCGAAGCATCACTTACAACTAAAAAATTGCAATCATCCTGATATTTGCGTTTTTCTCCAATTTTGAAAAGAGGTTCTACTCCTAAATTTTCGTAGAGCCCTCCGTCCCAAAGATGAAGTTTCTTGAATTTCGGCTGAGTCTGAACTTGCGTTTTACCTTCATACTCATACCAACTGAATTTTCGTGTATCTAAGGTAAGTGGACCGACTAATCCCGGGTAAGCCGCCGATGCAACCATTGCATCGGCTAAAAGAATATCTGGGTTTTTGACATGATTTACAATATAGTCGCCCATCCTACGTTGCGGGATAAAACGCCAGTTTTTGCCTGATTCATACGTAGTAGCGTTTATAGTCCATCGGGGTTGAGAAGGCAGATCATTAATGGTTCCAGAGATTTTCCAACAATCTTGAATGCTTTTAGATATTAAATTTGCTCTTTTTTGAAGAAGAGAGATCGGTTTGCGAATACCCCAGATGAATGCCTTGGTTTGAATATCTTTTTTTGTAAAATAATATCGCGCTTGGGTAAGGCATTGCTGAAGGTAAAACTCACTACTTGGCCATTTGTATCCGGCAATTGAAAAAATCATTCCTGTTACAAGCGTTCCTCCAGATACAGTTGAAATACGCGTAATATTTTCCAAGAGTTTGTCCTCTGCAAGTCTACCAAGAACCCCCAAGTGAAAAACAGAAGCT
>JAPPMR010000534.1 GCA_028818995.1 Candidatus Poribacteria bacterium
CTTGCCAGCAGAGTGCCGCCCGCACTGAATACCACGCTCGTAACATAATCCTTATGTTCACCGAAAGTTTTGCGAACTGTGCCTGTCTGCACATCCCATAGACGAATGGCGAAAGAATCATCTCCACCTGCAAGTGTTTTGTTATCTGGGCTGAACGCCACGCCCGCGATTGAAGACATATTCTGCCTTTTGAGAATTTGGCGAAGTTCACCTGTCTGTGAATCCCATAAACGGATGGTGTCATCTTCCATCGCATTAGCAAGTGTTTTTCCATCTGAACTAAACGTTACATACACGGTATCGCTCAAATGTCCTGTGAGCGTTTTTTGTGGTTTCCCCGTCTGCACATCCCAAAAACGGATAGTAGAATCGAAACTCCCACTTGCGAGTGTTTTTCCATCTGGACTGAACGCCACGTTCAAGGCCCAGTGCGTATGCCCTATGAGGCTTCGGAGGTATTCACCTGTCTGTACATTCCACAGATGGATGATGCCGTCGTTCATAGCACTTGCGAGCGTTTTACCATCCGGACTGAACGCAAATTCATTGACAAAATCCATTTGTTGTAATGGGAAAGTATGGCGAAGTTCACCTGTTTGTGCATTCCATAGATAAATCGGGCTTTCAAAAGACCAACTCGCCAATGTCTTTGCATCCGCACTGAACGCCATTTTATAAATTTCCTGCGAATGCTCAAGGACGAAGGTTTTTCGGATTTCACCTGACTGCGTATCCCACACGCGGATGGTGTTATCCTTACCCGCGCTTGCGAGCGTTTTTCCATCCTGACTGAATACCACGCTCAAAATCTTGTCTGTATGCCCGACAAGAGTTTTTTGGACTGTGTCTGTTTGGGGATTCCACAGACGAATAGTGTTATCCGTACTCCCGCTTGCCAATGCTTTCCCATCTGGACTGAACACTACACCTGTCGTGCTATCCGTCCACCCTGTCATTGTCCGAAGATATGTGCCAGTACGTGCATCCCACAGGCGGATAGTGTTATCCTTACTCCCACTTGCGAGCGTTTTTCCATCCGGACTGAACGCCACGCTCAAGATCCGGGCTGTATGCCCCGTTAGCAGGTCAAGTTCTTGTCCGTTATGGGCATCATAGATCCATATCCCAACATAACTCGCAACCGCCAGACGCGTGCCATCCGGGGAATAAGCGATGTCATCTGCCCTGCCTTTGCCGATACGGGCTTTAGCACCTTCAGGCAAATTCCACCGAGTATAGTCCCGTTCCGCACTTAAAATTTGATTCGCTTTCTCTCCATTGTCATTATCCCTACCATCCGTATCAGAAAATTTCCCCGGTTGGTTTCGAACATCTGGTTTCACTTCAAAATTTTGCACAATAGATATATCAACGAGTTCAACCGTCATCTCAACTTGTGCATCTAAACTATAAGGTTGCTGAAAACGCGCTAAGTATTGACTCCCTATACCAAGCATGAAAACAATCAAAACCGCACTTGAAGCCGCAATTGCCCACGGCACAAGCGGTTTACTGCCAGAAGGCGCAGCGGGTTTGAGACGATCGATTTCTTGCATGATTTTCTCAGTGAGATGGGGTATGATTTGGTAATTCTCCAAAGCTTCTCTTATCATCGGTTCCTCCTTTTTTAAATGCTGTCGCGCACGGTAGAGCCGATTCTTAATCGAACTTACCGATACACCTAAAAACCTGCTTATCTCTTCATACGTCATTCCCCCGAGGTAGTAGAGTGTGATGACTGTCCGGTCACTTTCTTGCAACTTCGCAAGCAACTTCTTGACAACCTCCCGCTGCGCTTCTACAGATGCTCGTTCGTTTTCCGCACTGACATAGCTGGAATAGTTTGCTTTTTCCAACTCTGTGTTACTTGTGCTTTCCAATGATTGAGTTGGTAAACGTTTCTTACTAAGCCACGTATGGCAGTGGTTCGCCGCTATCACATAAAGCCAACTTGCAAAAGATTGCGGTTCCTGTAACGTTGACAATTTTTTATATGCTTTCAGGAATGTTTCCTGTGTGATATCTTCTGCGATGTGGAAGTCTTGAACCTTCCTCCATGCAAGCGCGTGAACAGACTTCTGGTATTTTTTTACCAGATCGGAGAACGCAGTATCATCACCATCAAGGACACGTTGGATGAGTTCAACATCAGCATTTTTCATTGAATACCTCTGGAAAGGAAATTCATCATTCACATCAATATATAATGACTCAATATGAAGCAAAAAAGTCTCATGATTCTTCTAAAAAAAGAGGCGCAATAGATACTGTGTGAATATAATATCATTATCCACACTTTTTTCGTATTTTCGCAAACTCTAACTTTTCAGAGGTTACAATATTTGATAAGGTGTTTTAGTTGGATTAAGTTTCGTCTTGAAAGGAAAGAAGTCAAAATAGGCGGTATTCAACACCGCCCAAGGAAGGATATTATTCTTCAAGAGTAAAATGAAGCATGCCTTTGTTTTGTGTGCCTACGTATAATCTGTTCCCATCAACAGCAAGAGAAGTTACGCCATCCGGAATCTCTGAAATAATCTGTTCCCATACACCGCTTTCCAAACGATAGATACCTGTCCCTTTGGTAACGCCATAAACCGTTGTGCCATCAGCAGCCAAGCGTTCCATAACAAGATTCGTTCTCTCTGCGTCGGTGATTGCACGCCAATTTATTCCATTATCAGACGCTGTTACACCTGCGTCTGTTGCTACATACACCGTGGAACCCGAAAATACAATCTCTTTGAAAGTTTCAATAGGAAATGGCAGCGCTGCGGTAAGATCGATCCAACTCCGATTATTTCCTTTATCATAAGATACAACGAGATGACCATCTCGTTTTCCGACGTAGACAGTATCCCCTGAAACAGCAAGTTTGAGCTCTCTTTCTATTATTTTCCGAGACAATCTAACGGTCTCTTCTTGTCCGGTGTCGTACCATTCAGTATTGCCAGGTTCCCATCGGAGGAGTTTAAAGTTGTATTCCAAATAAAACGTATCGCCACTGACTGCAAACGGTCCCCTTAACCCAGATTCAAAAAGAGGGTCTTGGTATAATCGACGAAAGCTTACGTGTAAAGAACTCACTTGAGCCAACTGTTTAAAGAACTGGTTTGCACCTACAGAACTTTTTTGCAACTCTTCAAAGTAGAACTTATCTGATCCTTTAGCAGGTTTTCGATAATGCAGTAGGTTGTATAGTGACGATGATCTAAAGACTGGCATGCCTTTAATTGGTACTAACGTATTGCGATCCTCAGAAATTCGATACAGACTCATGAGGGCATCGCTGGTAGGTCCTCGACTTTTTGCATATAGCACGCCATCAGACTCTGCTATCCGAGTAAAAGAAGGTATATGTTCTTGAATTTGTATTTCTGGGTTCACCACACGCCAAGATTTTCCCTTATCACTGGATTTAAACACCCACTTTTCTTCCACACTTCCAGAGAACATCGCATAGATGTAGTTAAATGTGTTTTGTTCTTTATTCGTCTTGACACAGATTAGGTCCATAATACTGCCCTTCATCCCAGTATTAAACCATGTCCACGATAAGCCTCCATCAATTGAGCGGTAAATTCCAGAATATCCATGTAAATAAAATGTGTTTTCATTTAATGCTACTGCATTATGAACACTCTCAGGCATCACAGAAATATTGGTAGTTTTCTCAAGTGACCATGTGTTGCCGTTGTCAATTGAGCGAATCATCGCAGCGCCCCTTGAACCTATTACTAATAATGTGTTTTTTACTGCAACAAGCGTTGCATGAGGTTCCTTATCAAACGGTTCAGGCCCCATAATAGGCAATGCGTTCGTTGGTGTAATATCTGTCCATGACTGTCCTTTATCAGTTGATCGGAAAAGCCACCAGGTCCGTCCGTGTGGTCCAACATTTTTCCAATCCCATGTTGTCAGGGCATACAGATTGTTTTCAGTTCCCGTAAACGAAACAATTGCTTTCGCTTCAGGTATCGGAAATTGCAAACGTTGCCAACTACCGGCGTCCAAGTGATATAGCCCTGTGCTCGTTGCAGCAAATAGCGTGTTTTGAATTACCTTCAATGTGCTCACTTCCCCTGTCAATCTCTTGTCAACAACATTCCACGTCTTTCCAATATCCTCAGATACGAAAATCTCATTTTCAAGAGCAAGATAAAACGTGTCATTCATCTCCTCAAATCCGACAACCCATCCTGCTGGACATCTACCAAATGAATCCCAGGTTTCTCCATCATCCATTGAACCATATAGTTCATTGGAGAATTGACGACCATCAAGAGTGAGAACAATATAGATCATATCGTTTGACTTCGCCATAGAGACTGTATCATACAGAGTATCTGGTAGTAGTGAACTAATATCACATACAGGTTGCCATTCAGTTCCATCAACTGGTAGTTTATACAGTATATCTTCCCAGCCTTCATCATATACAATATAGATTTCTCCCTCGGGTGTAGGGAATAGTGTCATCAAATGCCCTGAGTCTACTGGACTGTTTTCCTGAACCCACTGCTGCTTCGGGGCAGAAACGCCTTCTTCATCCGACCGTGCAGCAGCTAACAAAACTTCATCAGGTCTTTTGCCATTACTCTCGTTTTCACCGATTACATTCAGATTCCCAAACTCACGACGTACATCTGGTTTCGCGTCTACATTTAGCACAATAGGGGCATCAACAAGTTCAACTGCCATCTCAGCTTGTGCATCCAAACTATAGGGACGTTGAAAACGCGCTAAATGTTGGCTACCTATACCAAGCATTAACACAATCAAAACTACACTTGATGCAGCGGCTATCCATGGCACAAGCGGTTTGCTGACGGAAGACGTAGGTTTAAGTCGTGCGACTTCTCGCATGATATTATCAGTCAAGTTTGGTGAAATTTGGAAATGGTCAAGTGCTTCTCTAATCATTGTTTCCTCCTTTTGTAGCCGTTGTCGGGCACGCCTTAGACGGCTTTTAATAGTGCTTCCTGATACGCCTAAAAATCGACTAATCTCTTCAATCGTCATCTCACCAAGGTAATGGAGTGTCATCACCGTGCGTTCACTCTCTTTCAACTTCTCAAGCAGCTTTTTGACCACTTCACGTTGTGTCTCAGCAGCAGTTGTTGCACGCTCTTTTACGACATGTTGTGAATAAGCATCTTTCGGTGTCATCGTAGTCTCTGCGTCCTCCAACGGTTGCGTCTGTATCCGTTTTTTACGGAGCCACGTGTTGCATAGGTTTGTCGTAATCACATAGAGCCACCCAGGAAACTGATTCGGATCTTTCAGCGTGTGAAGTCTCTGATACACTTTCAAGAAAGCGTCTTGGGTAATGTCCTCAGCGATGTGGAAATCCCCAACTTTTCGCCAGGCTAATGTCTGAACCGGTTTTTGATACTTTTTCAGAAGTTCAGCAAAAGCGGTTTCATCGCCATCGAGAATTCGTTGAATGAGTGAAACATTATCGTTTTGCATCAGGCATCTCCAGAGAGTGATAGTTGATTAATAACACATCAAACTATAGTGACGCAAGTTAGGGGTAAAACGGTTGCTTAATTCTGCAAAAAAGAGGGAATTTTGAAGGAAGATAGTGGTAGGAAAGGGCAGCATTTAGCACCGCCCAGATAATGGGCATTACTCTTCAAGATTATAATGAAGCATGCCGCGATTTTGCGTGCCTACGTATAATGTGTTCCCATCAGCAGCAAGAGAAATAACGTTATCAGGTATCTTTGGGACAACCTGTTCCCAAGTGCCGCTTTCCAAGCGGTAGATCCCTGTTTCCTTAGTAACACCGTAAACCTTTGTGCCATCAACAGCCAAACGTTCCATAATGAGGTGTGTTCCTACTGCATCGGTGATCGCATGCCAATGTTTTCCTGCATCTGATGCAGCGACACCTACGTCCGTTGCCACATATACCGTAGAACCCGCAAACACGATATCTTTGAAGGCTTGAATAGGTGTAGAAAATATAAAGTCCAAAGGGATATCTTTCCAATTATGTCCTGCATCTAATGATTGAACAAGGCGTCCATCCCGTTTACCGAAGTAGACAGTATCTCCTGAAACAGCAAGTTTGGGAGCTTTCCCTGCTATGTCTAAAGTTAATTCAACGGTTTCTTCCACACCGGTGCCGTGCCATTCAGTATCACCGGGTTTCCATCGGAAAAGTTTATAATTGTATTCCATATAGAATGTGTCACCACTGACAGCAAACGGACTACGCTGGGCGACTCTAAAAAGTTTAAACCGATTTTCTTGGTCGGTTTGTGTCAACTGTTTGAGAAGCTGGGTTGCGCCAGGAATCTCCTCTTGCATCTGTTCAAGGACCGATTTATCTGAAATGTTAAATCGGTTATCCAATATTTCGTCCGACTTAATATATGATACCAGTGAGTCGAAGATGGGCATGCCTTGAATCGGAACAAGCATATTACCGTCTGTAGATACGCGATATATGTGTGTTTTGCTTCTGTGAAAAGACCCACCACCCCTTGCGTAGAGAACACCATCAGATTTGAAAATATGCGTAATATCTGGTGGTTTTTCTCTATCGGGGTCCGTCATCGGAATTTCTATTTGAACAGCATCCCAAGACTTGCCTTCATCGGAAGTTTTTGCGATCCTTCCTTCATATTTCGCATAGAGCGTTGGAGGTGTGTCATGCTTTTTATCGTTTCTTTTATACGCGATTAAAGCCTCTATTTTGCTCTTGTCCATAGTGATATTAACTTGACTCCACGATTTACCACTATCAGTGGAACGATGCAGTCCGTTTCTCCCACTAACATAAAAAACACCTTCGTTTACTGCTGCTGCCTTAAAGTTTATATCAGGATGGGTTAAAGGAGTAGGGCCCGATAATTGTGATGTAAGCCATGTGTTTCCACTATCGGGAGAGCTAACCATACCATGTTCCATCGCCAGAAGTGTATCACCAACTGCAATAAGCTGAAGACGAGGCGGCAACCCTTTTACGGGCCAAGCGTTTGTTGGCGTAATATCATCCCAAGACTCGCCGAGGTCAGTTGATCGGAATATCCACCAACCACGTTCCTGCCCTTGAGATACTTTACCGGAATCTAACACATCATCACTCGCCTCTGCCACAACATATAGTTTCTCTTCAGTCGCTGCAACTGAACGAACTTTTCCAACAGACACTGGAAATTCCAAACGTTGCCAGTTGTCATCGGTAAAGCGGTAGAGGGCATATCTTGTCCTTGCAAACAACGTGTCCTGTATATTGACAATTGAAGCAATGAATCTATCTATCTGACCGTTTATTGCCTTCCATGTCTTGCCTTTATCTTCAGAACGAAGAACATCGTTACCTATATAAAAGAGCATATAAAAAGCTTGTCTTGTTACCACCAATTCTAAAGGATACCAACGATCTCTTGGCCATGAGTGAACTAAATCCCACGTTTTGCCATCATCCTTTGAAGCAAAGAGGTCTGTAGACAGAATCAAATAGAGTGTATTGCCCCACTTTTTCATAACTGCCTCACCCTCATAATCAGTATCCAGTAAATTAGTATCAAAGATATGTCGCCATCCTTTCCCATCGGTTTCCAATTTATAGATATTCCTATCAGCCAAAGCGTAAACTTCACCCTCTGGTGTTGCAAGCAAGCTAATCACCTCGCTTCCTCTGATGGGTTCAGACTGAATCCACTGTTGTTTGGCGGCAGCAATATCTTCTCCTTCTGACTGGGCGGCAGCCAATAAAACCGCATCAGGTTTTTGACCATTATTATCAGTTTTATTGAGTGCATTTGCATTCGCAAGTTGATTTCGGATATTTGGTTTTACTTCAAGATTAAAGAAAATAGGTGCATCAACGAGTTCAACCATCCTTTCAGCATGAGCATCTAAACTATAGGGGTTCTGAAAATGTGTTAAGTATTGGCTGCCTATGCCGAGCATCAACATAATCAAAACTGCACTTGATGCAGCAACTGCCCACGGCACCAAAGGTTTACTGACAGAAGGGGCAGCAGGTTTTAGACGATTGACCTCTCGCATAATATTATCAGTTAGGTTTGGTGAAATTTGAAAGTTGCTAATTGCTTCTCGGATCATCGGTTCCTCCTTTTTCAAACGGTTGCGCGCACGACGGAGTCTACTTTTAATTGTGTTTGCGGATACACCTAAAAACTCACTCATTCTTTCACACGTCATGTCGCCGAAGTAATGAAGCGTAATGACGGTGCGCTCACTCTCTGGCAGTGTGGCGAGAAGATTTTTGACGATTTGGCGTTGTGCCTCAACGGTTACTTTTGCTTCTTCTTCCACGACATAGCGGGAATATGCCTCTGGCTCTATCTCTTCACTATCTATTTCCTCCAATGATTCGATCTGTATACGCTTTTTTCGTAGCCAAGCTTGGCAGCAGCGTGTCGCGATCACATAGAGCCATCCGGCAAGACGATGCGGTTTTTTCAACGTTGCGAGTTTTTGGTATGCTTTCAGGAAGGTGTCCTGTGTAATTTCTTCAGCAATGTGAAAATCACCGATTTTCCGCCAAGCGAGTGCATGCACCTGCTTTTGGTATTTTTCAACAAGCGTAGAAAAAGCGGCTTCATCACCTTCAAGGATGCGACGTACCAATTCAATATCGTTGTTTTTCATAGGTCACCTTCTGATAAGTGCAAATTTGAGCGTTATCTCCTGTGTTTAGTAAAAAAAGATTACAAATCTAACATTGTCCTGTACTTTAAAAGACGCGAGGTAGGTGCAAAACGGGTGCATAACGCAAAAAAATATTCCTAAGAGGGACGATCCAAGAAAATACGGTACTATTTTACCAAATTGGGTGGGTTTGTCAAGGTATGAGGATTGGTTGCAGGGTTATTTAGTTTTAAGAATTAGCAGTTGATGAGTGTTACAGAGAGTTTACATCGTAGGTCGGGTAGAGCGAAGCGAAACCCGACATGTTCACGCTTTTGTCGGGTTTCGCTT
>JAPPMR010000447.1:0-645 GCA_028818995.1 Candidatus Poribacteria bacterium
GGTGTGATCCATCGGGCGGCTGTATAACCATAAGATCATACCGAGTGCAAAGAAGTTTTTACACCGATCCATATCTTTAGTACCAAGACCAGTCGATTCAAGGGTTTTTCGGGTAAGTTTAGTCAATTCGACAGGAAAGACCTGATACTTGGTAAGCGAATCATCTTCTAATGGGTTGTCTGTGTAACCTGCAAGTCGCAAATTTTTACGTGCAAAATTATCGGAATTGACAATTAGAATTCCGTTAGCCTTCAATTTGTGAAGATTGACTTTTAACGCGGCAGGATTCATCGCTACAAGGACATCACAAGTATCACCGGGTGTGTGAATAGTTTCGCTGGAGAAGTGTAATTGAAATCCAGAAACCCCAGCGAGCGAACCAGCAGGGGCTTTAATTTCAGCAGGGTAATCAGGTAACGTGGCAACATCGTTCCCGACAATAGCGGAGGTTTCTGTCATCTGTGTTCCGATTGTTTGGGAACCATCGCCAGAGTCCCCAGCAAACAGAACTGTTGCCGCTTGAATTTGCTCTACTTGCTTACGCATCAGTGTTCAGCCTTTTTATATGCTATTTTATAAGGGTGGTACCGCAGTGCCTGCCGATAAAAGACCTCGTCCATTGTTATGCTCCTTCTCGCGCTTTCA
>JAPPMR010000447.1:655-8963 GCA_028818995.1 Candidatus Poribacteria bacterium
GACCGGATTGGAGGGCAGTGTCAATACCTCTTGTGGAAAATAATCCACGAGATAAGAGATAACGTCGCGAATTGATACCATGCCGATGGGGTACTGCTGTTCATCAACAATTGGCAAGTGTCGAAAACCGCCTCGTGCCATATACAACACAGCTGTATCCAACATATCTTCGGGGTTTGCTGTTTGCGGATCCGCTTTCATGAATTGTGTTACAGGAATTTGCGTTAGATCGCCTACTTGTTTGTTTAGAACTTTACGCAATACGTCGCGTTCACCAAAAATACCGCGAAGCACACCATCTTCCACAACGGACGCAGCACCAATATGGTGTTCAATTAGCAGATCAATTGCGTGCTGCGTGCTTGCAGTAATGTCAATAGTGACACAAGACCGCATTAAGTGTCGGAGTGGCACCTGAATTTCACTTACTTTTAATGCTTTAAGAGACGCCTCTGCATCTTTATCCATCTGTGCTAATTCTTCATCAATTGCTTGATCATAAAGCATAGTTATGCGCCTCCTTCTTGATTCTCAATAAATATAGCAACGTGGTCTAAAATATCCCGTGTTGAAATCAAACCGATCGGAAATTCTTGATTCTGGTCATCCCAAATACAAAGCGGAACATGTCTGAAATGCCCGAGATGCATTAGATTCAAAGCGAAAGCAATCGGGTCGCTGGCACGTAACGATTCGGGGTTTGCGGTCATGATTTCTTCAACGTTAACATTTGCAGGGTCTAACCGTTTGCCACACACATGAACGAGCAGATCACGGTCAGTGAGAATCCCCACAAGCCGTTGTTCCGTATCAACAACAAGGACGCATCCGAATCCCTCTACTTGCATGATGTCAATGGCATCTGATAGCGGAGAACCAACTTGGACGGTGGCAGGTTGTTTATAACCGAGCGTGCTAATCGGTAACGATAATGTTCTCGCGTCCATCGTATAGACTCCTTGATATTAACGTCAAAAACGGGGTTGGGTTTCTTACTGTTCCTTATTATAGGATACCATATTTGTTATGAATTTGCAAGTATATTTAGTTGCAGCACTGTCAGGTGTAAAAACTGCAAATATAGATTAATTTTTCAACGCTACAGTAACTGCACGTGAAGAGGGAGAACCCCAGCCGGGAACAACCATGCTCCATCTTCCAGCCGGTCCGCCAGCAACCATTAGAAGTAGGTCATCTTCCGAATATCGCTTTGTCGTCTCAGCGATATAGCGGCGGACATCTGTTTTGCTAAATCCATCTGCTGAAATTGTCTTCGCATGTTCAATTCCGATAACAATAAGCGTTTCGCCACTACTGTTGCCGGGAGAAGAAATATTTTGACAGATCGTATTGAGGATACCTTCTGCAGTGTTACTACCGTGATCATTTATACTCTGTGGACCCACACCTGCGAAGACGGTCACAGTGCTCTCATCTGGCTGAAAACCGCGTTCAACGTGGAGCGGATCCCATGAACTTTCTTCCTCCTTTTCGGCAATGCAACAAGTATATTTGCCGACATGTCCAAAGGCAGCACGGTCTAATTCTCCGGGTAGTGCCCCACCAACGTTTGTACAGACGAGTCGTACTGCTCTGCCAATAGTTGCGTTTGCACGCCATCCCTGTCCGAAAAGATTGAAGCCGTCGTTAATGTCTAATTGTTTACGGATGGGACCATTTACCACCAGCATGGGAGAGGCATGCGATGTCGTAACCTGAACGCCGTGTAAGTTAAATTCCTCTGATGCCATCGCCTCTACAGCAGCCAGAACAACTGGAAGATATGCTGGTAGACAACCCGCCATAACTGCGTTAATTGCTATCCTCTCAACCGTCGCCCTGCCCCATTTTGGTGGAACAGATGCGATTAATTCCTCTGGCGAGCGTTCAGTACCACTGAGCATTCTTTCAACACGTTCAGGTGTTGGTGGAACAACAGGAAGACCGTCTGTCCAACCGTTCTCATAGCAAGCATCAATTGGGTCAGCCTTTTCGTCAATAGAAATCTGTCTGGCGTGCCATTCTTGTGCCATGTCTGCCTCCTTACAGATGAGATTGATATGTTCTCTTGGAACATGTTATTATGTTAGCATAGACTTTTTGGTTTGGCAAGAAACTATCTGCCACAAAAAACGCAGGTAAGATTCACTTTTGAATGAAACCCTATTGTAATAGCAAACTAATTTTCAATTGAATCAAAATCGCATCGTTGATGGGAGAAAACGTGTTAGAACAGAATAATACATCACTACAAGACAATAACAAATCTACTTTAGCAATGACACCCCTCAAACCGATGGGATTTGGCGAAATTTTGGATACAACATTTAGTCTCTATCGGAAGAATCTGACATTATTTTTGGGACCTGTCGCATTTTCAGTCTTTGGCGAACTGGCATTACATCTTTTTACGGATTTTTCTGATTTCTTCTTTTCCCGTTACCTTCTATTGGGAATAGGAATGGTCATATTTGCAGTCACCTTTTTCACTATAGGTGTAGGTGGGATAGTTATTGGAACTGGTGCAACTTATCTGAATGAGGATATAACAATCCGTTCAGTCTTGCAGCATACAATTCAAAGGTTTTGGCAATTGCTGGGTTGTCTTTTCCTTTGGTCGTTAGTTGTAGGTGGTTTAACAGTTACGATCATCGGCATACCGTTTGCAATCTTTTTTGCTGTCCGATGGGGATTTTTCATTGGAACAGTCATGTTGGAAAAGCCCGTGGTAAGTACACCTTTTAGGCGGAGTGGTCAACTTGTTAGTGAGATGTGGTGGCAGATGTTTGGGATGCTGCTTGCGATCTTTTTGTTTAGCACACTTGTTCACGCAATATTTGAAATTTCTATCGGATTCATACTAATTTTAACAAACCCTGGCGGTGAAATTGACTTTATAGATATTCTGGAATGGGGACTACTCTCGGAACCATTTGAGAACAGCGCACCATTTTTTCATGCGATTTTGCTTGTAATACACCTTTGTGTTTATGCTATTTCATTTCCAATTTGGATCATCGGTGTCACCCTGGTGTACTTCAACCAACGTATTCGAAAAGAGGGTTTTGATATTGAAATGCAGGCACGCGATAACTAATATTGTTGAGTCTGTTTTGTTGGGTTTGTTGGTAACATTTTACGCATAAACACATTTCAATTTCATAGACGTAAACAACAGACATTACACTGCTAAATCTGAAAGAATCCAAGAAGATAAAGATTGAATGCTGTAAACATTACACACAAAACTAAATTAAAAACATAATAAATTCTAAATTCATAGGAGAAAAAATTGAAATCTGTTACATTTCACGGAATTATCGCTGCCAGAAAAGTAGTCACGCGTTTTCTAAAATCAACACCTTTAACCCACTATCCCGAATTATCAGAAAAACTCGGATTTCAGGCATATATAAAACATGAAAACCATCAACCGACAGGCAGCTTCAAGGTACGCGGCGGCATTAATTTTATGTCTAATTTACCGACAGAACAGAAAAAACAGGGTGTTGTTACGGCAACACGCGGCAACCACGGACAATCTATTGCTTATGCTGCGGCGCAGTTCGGCGTAAAAGCGACCATCGTTGTTCCTTACGGGAACAATCCGGAGAAAAACAGCGCGATGCACGCATTTGGCGCGGAATTGATTGAACACGGTGCTGATTTTGACGAGGCACGCGAATTGTGTGATACGCTTCAAGCAGAACGCGGGCTTTATTACGTTCATCCATGTATGGAACCGGCACTCATCCACGGTGTCGGCACTTATTCACTTGAGATTTTTGAAAGTCTACCTAATGTTCACACAATTATTGTCCCAATCGGTGGCGGTAGTGGAGTTTGCGGAGCAATCACCGTCGCCAAGGCGATTAATCCGAATGTTAAGATCATTGGAGTACAGGCAGAAAACGCACCAGCTATATACCGTTCTTGGAAAACAGGACAGCATGTAGAAACCGATTCCTGTGATACAATCGCCGACGGTTTAGCAACACGTGTCCCGTTCAAACTTCCATTCTCTATTATTAAAGACGGTATCCAGGACATCGTTACGGTCAACGAAGAAGAAATAAGGACAGGTATCCGAACAGCGCTGCGATATACGCACAACTTAGCTGAAGGTGCTGGGGCCGCTGCACTTGCAGCATCATATAAACTTGCGGATACATTAGAAGGGCAGAATGTTGTGATTATAATGAGCGGTGGGAACTTGGATATGGAAACACTCAAAGAAGTGTTATCCAATTCCTAATCGTACCAGTTGTGAATTACGTAAACGGGAGCGGAGTTTTCAGTCAGTTGAATCTCTGCCCATTCAGTGCCATCAACGAATTCGTTACGAAGCGCGTTCGTTATGTCTGGATGGATATGTAGAGATGCTAAGTCCCAACGCAAGTTTTGGCTATTTTCTACAACGACATTGCCTTCTTCCGCTATGAGGGATACGCGCTGCAAGCCGCTGTTTTTTCGAATTAACCGCAATTCCGACAACACATAGTGGATAGTTTGTCGCGGGTCACGCATTTCGGCATTATATTTGGAGTTCTTATTCATAGCGAGGTAATGACCAAAACGCATTAGTTTTAGATTTCCAAGAAAATGATCTGTCTCATATTCTTCAGAACGAGGTAATCCTCCGTAAAAGATAATATGTTGTGAGTTATACGTATCCAGAGCGTACTTAACTGCTAACTGTCCATCGGTATAATCCTTATCCGTTTGTCCTATCCATTTTTCAACGGTATGTTTTGCTTCAGTTGTTCTTTCTTCAATTGAATCCAAATCTCCAATAAGAATATCTGGGGTAAGAGTCTCACCTTCCTGTTGATTCAATTCGTCAAATATTCGGATACCACCATCAGCACAGATAAGAGGGTAACCTTCTTTAAGGGCGAATTCTATTTCTTGCTGGTAAAAGTACAGATGCCGCGTGTCGTAGTATCCGTTAAGGAAGATCAGTGCTGTTGTCATAGATATTATACGATGGTATCAATCGCGTAGGATGATAGGAGCGTTTGACACGTTTTAGATTTTCTAATCCAGAATCATCCATCGCGTTTATCCATTTGTAAGTTGCCATCAACACCTTACAAAATTCCCGATAGATAAACTGCGACAGTCCCTTTATGTTGAGGTCAGAGATTTCAAACAGCACACAGAAAGTCTCACTGTTCAATTCATATCCGAAGGTATAAGCGCGTAAGTCATCATCAAAACGGACAACCCTACCGACCAATCCCAATTCCTTTGCATGCGTTATCCCAATTTGATGTGCAGATTGTGAATCGTCAAGCATCGCATGATAGATTGGATCCTCATATTTTTCTGCACGTGACTTTTGCCATGTCTCATAGAGATTCAAACATGCATCCCGATCAGTTGAAAGATACGGTTCACATTTTACCAACGGATATTGTGTTTCAAATGCGTTGTAAGCGTTCCGTTGCTGTTTATAACGATTCCCCCGTAACTCACTTAAATCTTCTGCTCTATAGACATATTCAGTTTCTTTTTGGATAGCGTGAAAACCTTCATTTTTGAAAACGGAGAGCAGCTCTTCTGGGACATTCTCAATGCGTGCAATCTGCGAATTCCGATTGGATTCCAACATAAATTGATACGCATCACGAACTATTTTTAAGTAAGCACGGTTGCCGATAACACATGGTATCGGCAGCATCGGCATAAAATAGTCATCTCCTTGTTTAGCAAAGATGCAGAAGTGCTCGTCAAGCAGTATCCAATAGAACTGAAAGTGATTTCGCCACACATAAAGCGGTGCAAATGCATAACTGGATAGGTGAGTGCACATCTGAGAAGCGTACGTCTCAAAAACAGGTTTATCTTCAAGGGTTAGGGGACGCAATTGCATGTGTCAAGTTTTGATTGAACGTATGAAAAACCTTCACCGTGTCTTGATATTCCCCAATGAGACTCCAATTTGCAGCAATCTGTTCCATCACTACCTTTGATTCAACGTAACCAATAACATGCCGAAGATGTTGTTGAAACACCTCTGTTTCAAGATGTGCCTCACCAAATGGGCAGAGCATATCTACCCCTAACACTACACTGCTTCTGTCCTCATTGAACATCAAAGCAAAGGGATAGAGTTGACAATCCAATGGACGATTTGCATAGATAATACATCTACTCGTCTCCGGTTCAAAGAAGGGACAGATGTAAAAATCTTTGTGGGGTTTTAACTTAATCTGGAAACTCTGCCCGTCTGCTTGTGGTTGAAATAAAGTTGGATCTACACCTTGAGAAATTACATGCTGTTTCTCTGCTTCAGTAAAAATAGGGGCGAGCGGACTGTGTGACTCCAAAAATCGGCAGCAGACATCGCAAGAGAAGCATACTTCACTGGGAATGATTTGGTAGAGTTTAGAAGTAGACATGCTGATATATCTTTTAGCAAAGACAACACACCGATTAGGGTTTGTGATGTGCCAGAATTTTACCGATAGCATCAACCACACAATGTACGTCCGATTCGGATAACCCTGGATGGAGCGGAAGGCTAACGACACGTTCAAAAACTTCCTCAGCACGTGGGAAATCGCCAACACTATAACCGTACTGCTTCTGATAAAATTCAAAAAGATGTAATGGAATATAGTGGACACTACACTCAATGTTTTCTTCACGCAAAGATTCAACGAATTCATCGCGGGTACCGGTGTGGAGTTGGATAATATAGAGATGCCACGCGTGTTCTTTGGGATTTTCTGGTATAAAGGGAGTACTAATCTGAGGGAATTTTGCCAATTCTGACTGATATATCTGCGCGAAATTCTGACGCCGCTCATGCTGTTTGTTGAGTTTCATGAGTTGGCATAATCCCATCGCTGCCTGAATATCGGTCATGTTATATTTATACCCTTCTGTAGTAATGTCATATCGCCAAATGCTGCGTTTTGATTGCCGTGCCCATGCGTCTTTATCAATACCGTGGAGGCGCATTGTTCGGAGTGGTTCAGCAAGTGCATCATCATTTGTGGTAATCATCCCGCCTTCCCCTGTGGTCATATTTTTATTCGCATAAAAACTGAAACAAGAGAGGTCACCAAGTGTTCCGATATATTGTGCGTTATATTCAGCAGGAATTGCGTGTGCAGCATCATCAATGAGTACAAGGTTGTGTTTGTTACAGATTTCCCGCAATGCATCCATATCACATGGCAACCCAGCGATGTGCACAGGCATTATCGCCTTGGTGCGCGAAGTAATCGCCTGCTCAATTTTCGTAATATCAATGTTCAATGTTTCAGTGTCAATATCAACAAAAACAGGTTTTGCACCGACATATCGGATTGCTTCGGCAGTCGCAGTGAAGGTATAAGGTGTCGTAATTACTTCGTCCCCAACACCGATACCGCTAACAACAAGACTAAGATGTAGTGCAGCAGTGCAAGAACTCACAGCGATTGCGTGTTTGGCACCGAGATATTCAGCAAAGGCACGTTCAAACTCACGTACTCTTCCACCAGTGCTAATCCATTTAGAAGCAAGAACTTCGCTCACTGCTTCAATTTCAGTCTCATCAATCCACGGGCGACTAAAAGGTATAAAAGGTTTTGTTTCCACAAATAATTCCCTTCAATTATTCATCTAAATTATCAGTTGAATTCGGACCAAGAACATGAATCATCGCTTCAAGAGCAAGGATGTAACTATACGCACCAAAACCACCGACGACTCCTACCGCAACGCCTGATATATAAGAATGATGCCGAAATTCCTCACGAGCGTAGATGTTAGAGAGGTGAATTTCAATGACGGGGACTCCGACAGTCGCGAGTGCATCTCGGATAGCGATGCTGGTATGTGTATAAGCAGCAGGATTGATTAGAATACCATCTGCCCAGTCAATGTGCTCATCGATAATGGAGACCAGCTCGCCTTCATGGTTAGATTGCAAGATTTTTAGCACTACATTGTGAGGTGATGCTGCTACAAATTGATCAAGCGCACCATTGATGTCGTTCAATGTTTGGTGTCCGTAAATCTCTGGTTGTCGTTTGCCTAAGAGATGTAGATTCGGTCCGTGGAGAACAAGGATGTTCATTCCTCTGTCTATTCCTTTTCCAAAAAGTATGTAACTAATTGTAAAAACTCACAAGTTTTGTGAATTTCATTGTTTAATGAATGATGCACTACAGATTATCTTGGCATACGTCTCTGATTGCTCATCAGATTTCTGTTGGTTGTTTTCCAAATCTGCCATGTTATGTCGCTGATAAATGATTGCGAGTTCGGTAAGCAATTCTTCTCCTGTGACTTTTCCACGGTGCAGACGATT
>JAPPMR010000649.1:0-8507 GCA_028818995.1 Candidatus Poribacteria bacterium
GGGATAACGTTGCCTTTAAATGACTTAATGGCTACGATGATATCGGAAACAGGGTTTCCTGATTCATCAACTACCTTGCCTGAAACCTTTGATGCATGGCTCTGTAAAGATATTACAAGTAAAAATGTCAAACTTCCAATAAAAACAACAAATGGGGTAAAGTGGTAACGGTTCATTGTGAATGCCTCCTTTTCTATGGTTCGGTGGGTATATTGAAGGGAATTTGGATCACACAAAATTATTATACCTTATGTCTAGATTGCTGACAACATAAAGGAGTGTAGAGTCCAGAGGCATTCAATTCTCCAATAATCGCACAGGCTACATCTGTTTCTTCTTGTAGGAGCGATCTCCGAATCGCGACGAAAACATTGATAGTCGGGAATCGGAGTTCCCTCCTACAATACAATTAAATGGAAAACTCGACAATTGAATGGCTCTGGTGTAGAGTCAGGGATATTCAGTTTGATTGGTTGTTAGTATCAACTATGGTAAATTATATTTAATGATATACCTTAATCGGCACACCTACAAAGTGCACTTGTAGACAAAGGCAACATCTTACTTATCTTCAATATTTTGCTTAGGCTGTATAGTAGAAAGTAAACCGTCATTTTCAAGGATTGCTTGTCGTGTCATAATCCAAACAGTACTTTCGGGTCCGGTTGCTTGCCATCCGCCTTTAAAGTTCATGACAACGTAGTCTTTCTCAGCATCTGACAGCGTTTGTTCAGGATAGATTTCATTGGGTTCCCAAGGAATGTAGGTAGCGGGTTCACCACCATCCCATTGCCATTCACCCTCTTTTTTTAAATCATTGAGTCCAATCCAGAAGAAGCCGCTGCCAAAAATTTCCGTAATCCATTTATGTTCTGCTTCATCGTTTATTGAGACGAGATGTGCACCGTTTTTTGTTGCTTGAAGATGCGCATCGTAGAAATCTTCACACGCAACCAATTTGTATGCGTGACCATTTGCGGGATTAACTACCCACACATCTGGTATTTGTGGATCATTCGGCGGCGTTGGATCTTGAGCCTCAATAACATGACGGGGTGTGTCAGTAAAAATTAGAGTGCCGTTCAGTTTCAAGATTAGTTCATTCTGCTGTGCCTTGTTTTCTATTTCAACTGGACCGGCTTCTGCTGTGAGGACAATGTATTTGACGCGGAAGAAGTAGGCACCTGGTTTTTCCACGTATACTGAAAAGTACCCGTCGTCATTTGTCCGAATGTTTGCCTTTGAAGAATAGTCGTCAACATTTCTTCTGCGAATCCTTGCGTCTGGGGATTCCTTCCGTGGTTCCTTCATTTCAATTTTCACGCTTGCATTTTTAAGAGATGATCCATTAGCGTAAACGACTCTGCCGAGTATATGAGTTCGTTGTTTGACTGTAATTTTTACGTTTTCAACGGCATCTCCAGGTTTAATCCCAAATATGAATCGATCAGAAGAAAGCGGCAGAGTCCCTGTCTTGTTATCAATGATGAGATGTCCAATTTTAATAGAAATAATTTCAAATTCAGACTCTAAGGATGACAAATACCGCATTTGGGAGGTAAGTCTTGTCGTATCATGTGGTATGTCTTCAGACAAATTGTAAAGTCGAAGTGGTCCAGACTCAATATCTGTAAAAGAAAATTCCCCCTTTGTATTCGTTCGCGATATAGATAAAGTACGTGGTTTATTCACAGACTGAGAAACGCTGAATATCTCTGACACAACCGAACCGTCAATGAATTGAACAGGTTGCGCACCAAACATGAATCCAGAAACAGCGTTGCCTTCTGTATCCACAACATGTCCTGAAAACGTGGATGTTTCCGGTGTAGATGGATCGGTCTCAGGAAGAGAATGGGGAACATCTTTTTGGACTTGTGCCAAAGGTGGCACTTGAACCTCAATGTCTTCGGTAGGATTTGTGAGCGTTTTGCCACCAAGCATCAACACGAGTTTTTCATGAGGTTGTTTTTCTGGAATCAGAAATTCCTCTGTCTGAGCCAACATTTTTTCATACATCACTGACACCGTGTAAAAACCTGGATAGTTGACGTAATCAGTGAAGTAACCATTATCGTCAAGTTGAGAAAGAAAATCCTTTGTGCCTCTACTTTGTCTATTCAAGTGGCGTCCTTCTAACCTTATACGAACTTTTGCGTTTTTTATAGGTGTGCCATCAGGATTAAGGACACGTCCCTTGATTTGTATTCGCTTATGTACTATTACCTCTACATCTTTGATATCTGCCTTTTGAGTAGTTCTAAATATGAGACCTCCAAAATCGTATTCCTGTCGAATTGGATAGAGTATTACACCCGCAATATTGGTTGACCGAATCGTATACGCAGACTTATTTTCAGGTAATAACATTAATTTTACTGGTGAAGTGGTGTTGGGAACAGAGAAAGCCCCTACGTCATCAGTAATAGAGGAAGTTATGACATCAGTGTGGTATTCACGAAGTGCAACTGTAACATCGGCAACAGGATTTCCTGCCTCATCTATAGTGCGACCAGAAAATGTACCAGCGAAACTCATTGGAGATATAGCAAGTAGGAATACGAGGTTTGTAAGGAAAACAGCAGAAAAGATAGAGTAAGAACGTTTCATTGTCAACGTCTCCTTTTATGAATATTGTGGTCGTAAAAACATGGGTAGGTACGTTTACAAACTTGGTGTACTGACAATCTATTACATAAAAGCAATTTATGTGCCAATCCGAACCGCTAAATACATAGAAATTTTGACCCAAAAGATAAACCCTGCACAAAAACGTGCAAGGTTTACTCATGCTGCACAGTATGGGGCATTTCGCGCAAACCGCCCTTACATTTTTGGATAGTATAAGGACGGTTAAAAAACAAGGAAGGTAGACGGAATTATAATCCGCTCTTATAGGAAGAGTATTTACTTCCGTTTGGAAGATTGTTTTATCTTCACGTCTGCCTTTTCAATGATTGCCATCTCGGTCATTTTCACAATAACACTTTTAGGGCTAACGGCGTACCATTTTCCATCAGCAAAAGTTGTAACCGCGTAATCTCTTTCTTTAACACCCCAAGATTCAGAGAAATAATCGTTGGGGAGCCAATTTTGGTATGTGAGAGGTTCACCGTTGTGCCACTGCCATTTCCCCTCTTTTTTGGCATGGCTGAGTCCTATCCAATATAATTCATGCCCGAAGACTGCACCTAACCACCCCTGCTCCTTCGCATCATTGATTGTAACGAGATGTGCTTTCTCTTTAGCGGCTTGCGCAATCGCATCGTCGCGAGTCTTGCAATGAATTCTTTTATAAGCGTGCCGATTTGCTGGATTCACGATCCATACCTCGTTAGATGCAGATTTCTGTGTGGGTTCAGGTGTTGATGACTCAGGTTTCTCGATTTCTTTTTTTGTTTTAGGAGGTAGTGGTTTGGAGGCAATCGGTTCACTGTCAAATATGAACTTTAAACCGTCAAGCCTGTCTCCCGGTTCAAGGCGTATCGGATCATCTGTTGCCTTAAGTCCTTGGTACTCAACTGAAAACGTATAAGATGCCGCCTCATTTCTTTCTCGTAGATACATGACAAAGTACCCTTCAGCATCTGTCCGAGGCTTCCCACCTGAACTTCCGCTTCCTTCTTCATGACGAAATTTAACATGCATCTTTAAACGTGCATTTGCAAGAGGTGTCCCATCTTTAAAAAGAACACGTCCCCGAACTCGCATCCGAAGTTTTACTATCACCTCTACGTTCTTGATATGGGATCCTGGTTCAATTCCAAAACCAATTTCTTCAGAATCTCGATGGGGATAGAAGGTTATTCCTTGGACACGGAGAGATTGAATTTTCACGTCTGGCTCAAAATCACTTTCCTGCATACCGAAGTTGTTAGAGATAAAGGCATTAATATAGTCCTCGTTGAGTTCTGCAAAATCCTTTGACAAGGTATATTCAAGCATCCTCCAAAAACCATGGGGCAAATGTTTATCTATGTTATAAGGGAGTGCTCCGAAGTGAAACGATCCTTGTGGTATCCCGGTTATGGAAAACTGCCCAACTTCATCTGTCTGAGCGCGGTGCAACAGAGAAAAATCATCTGGCAAAAATACGGGCAATGCCCAACCACCTTCAATTTCAAGGGGAGCGATAAATATTGGTAATTTGGGAACAGGTTGCCCATCTATATCAATAACACGACCACTAACGGCACCTGTGGTTTTCTGAGCAATAGTATATGAAGCAAATTCGGTGAAAAGCGTTAAAATTGTTATAAACAATATAATTACCTTGTTTTTGAAATATGTACGTTTCATCATTTTTCTCCCTAAGAAATTGCGTCTACAAAACAAATTGGTAAAACAGAAAACTACTTATCAATGTCCCATTCATCCTTTTCAAGAAGTGCTGTTCGAATCCAGCGCCATTCTATATTTTCCGGCCCAACATCCTTCCATTTTTGCCAAGTTAGGATGACATAATCTTCATCCCCATTGTTGGTGTCGTCTGGTTCATCTTTTGCCCAGTTGGTATATTCCACAGGTTCCCCATTTTGCCATTGCCACTTTCCCTCCTCTTCAATATCGTTGAGTCCAATGAAAACGCGAAATGGGTTGAAAACTTGTGCTATCCACTTTTGCTCCGCTTCATTGTTAATGGCGACAAGATACGCACCCTCTTCTGCGGCTTGGGCGATGGCATCCTCAGGATTATTACAATGAATTTTTTTGTAAGCGTGTCCATTTGCCGGATTGACTACCCACACACCTTGTGCGTCAATCCCGCTATAGACTGATGCGTTTGCTTGAAAATTACGCTGAGCATTCTCTGGAGGAGGCAGTATAATGGGCACATTGAACGTGAGGACAGCATCGTGTTTTCGATATCCAGGTTTTACTACAATTGGTTTCACCATCGCGTTCTGTTCCTGATATGTCAAAGACATAATGTAAAATGCGGGTCCATTGATATAATTCGGAACATATTGCACGAAATTTCCTTCGACATCTGTCTTTGTTCCCCACGATACATCCTCTTCTCCCTTTCCTTCCAGACTTAATTGTTTTACCTTAAATTTAATACGTGCGTTGGCTACTGCAGTCCCGTCTAATTGTTGAACTTTCCCTTGAACTCGTAGAAAATGTCGCACCGTAACCTCAACATTTTCTATCTTTTCACCCGGTTCATGTGCAAAAACAATCCCGCCCCGGACACCTTCAGAGGCATAGAAGTACATACCCTCTATTTTAACTTTTACAATTTCAGATCCCGGTTTGTGGAAAGGGAGTACTCCTAATAAGACGGGGCCCTGGTCAAAAGCATTGATGACGAAATTACCACTTGGATTAATTTCTGCTGGGAATGCCAACGGGTCATCGGGCCAATCACTATCTTCACCTGCGGGCATTGACCACCAACCTCCATTACTATGTTCAACAGGCATAATGGCTATTTTAACATCATCAACAGGATTTCCTGATTCATCAACAACGCGACCAGTGACAGAGGAAGATAACTTCGCATCAGGATGCTGACTTATCCCTTCGCTTTTTTCGGGAGCGTCAACGTTACCAATTTGATTTCGCACATCAGGATCAGACGGAAAATTAGACATTACGGCTGCATCAACAATGTTTACTGTCATTTCAGATGTGGTGTCAAGACTGTAGGGTTGCTGAAAGCGTGCCATGTGTTGCGCACCGAGTCCAAACATTAGCACCACCAAGACAAGGGTTGAAGTGGCAATTATCCACGGCACAAACGGTTTGCTCCCTGAAGGTGCAGCAGGGTCAATCTGCGTTCCAGTCTCTTTGAGGGTTCTGATTATGTTCTCAGTTAAGGTTGTTGATGGTTGGAAACTTCCCAAAGTTTCACGTACCATGTGATCCTCCTTTTGTAAACGTTGGCGGGCGCGATAGAGGCGGCTTTTCACGGTGTTTAACGATACACCTAAAAATTCGCTAATCTCTTTAACTGAACTTCCAGCGAGATAATGGAGTGTTATCACGATCCGTTCACTCTCTGGCAATTTTTGGAGGAGGCGTTTAACAAGGTCAATCCGTTTTTCCGATGCACGTTCTTCACGCTGTTTCGCTGTATAATCTGAATAAACGTGTTCCTCAAGTTCTACTATAGGAACGGTTTCTAACGATTGCATTTCTGGACCTCTTTTTTCAAACCAAGTGTTGCACAAACGATTCGCTATCACATAGAGCCACCCTGCAAACAGGTTTGGATTTTTCAACGTGCCGAGTTTTCTATAGGCACGTAGGAAGGTGTCCTGTGTTATCTCTTCGGCGACGTGGAAATCCCCGGTTTTTCGCCATGCAAGCGCGTGCACCCGTTTTTGGTATTTCTGCACGAGGACAGTAAAAGCGTCCTGATTACCGGATAAGGTCTGTTTAATCAATTCAAAGTCAGTGCTTTCCATGCATCTTCTCCAAATTTACTGCTTCATAATACAAAGACTCTGATTTTAGTTGCAAAGGTTGCATAAAATGAAACGGTTTATACAATGTTTAACAGAAAATGGAGGGAAATTTGGAGTTAATCCGAATGAGGAGTTGAATGAATAATTCAACATTGAATATGCGCTTAAAAGTAATAGGCACGCTCCGCGTGCCGTAAACAAGTTTAAAAGGTGGAATGAATTGCGCGACGACCAACGTGTCTTGTAAATGATAACAAATCAATTAGAAATGGTATTACCTATCTGTCGTTGGTGTTTTAGCTTTCAAACCATCTTTTTCAATGATGGCGGTCCGTGTCGTATGCCAAGCAGGATGTCCCCTACCAATCGCTACCCATTGACTTTCTCCAAAGGACATGATGACGTAATCTTTTTCTTCATCATCAAGATCGTTTGGGAAAATATCGCCATCTGCCCAGTTAGTGTATGTGACAGGTTCACCGCTATCCCATTGCCATTCACCTTCTTTTGCGACATCGGTCAATCCTATCCAAGTAGGACCGTACCGAAAGATCGTCTCAAGCCATATCTGCTCTGCCTCGCTATTAATAGAAACGAGATGTGCGTCTTCAAGGATAGCTTTAGTTTGCGCGTCTTCCCAACTCGTGCAAGTAATCTTTTTGTAGATATGCTGATTCTCAGGATTGGCTACCCACACATCTGTAGCATCGTGAAGAAATGTAGAGCGAAGTGGACGTGTCATTACACTTTGCGGTGCTGGATCCGGCGCATTGCTGTCAAGCGTCAAGACCAATGCCTCAGGGAGACTATCCTCTTTAAAGATAAAAAATTCGGACCCGGTGACAAGTTCTTGATACGTGGCAAATATAGAATAAATCCCAGGTTCATCTATGTAATGAACAAAGTTTCCATCGGTATCGGTATGTAGGGACTTTACCAGTAGAGGTAGACTTTCTGTTCCATCCATGCGGCATTGGTGTAATGTAATATGGACGCGCGTGTTGGGAAGCGGCGGACCATCTTTGTAAAGGATCTTACCGTGTATTTTCGTCCGAAATTTCACAGTAACTTCCACACCTTCTATTTTAGCACCATCTTTGATACCGAATGGAACCATCTCAAAATATGAAGAAGACGGTGGCGGATGAAATGTGATTTTTCCGAACCGTATCGTTTGAATTTCCAGATCAGTTTCAAAATCTACGTCCGTATGTGTTGGTAACTTATCTTTTCCTGCTACCAATTGATACATACCTGGCTTAATTTCAAGGAACTTGAATTGCCCGTTTGAGCCGCTCTTCGATTCTGGAGGAACGAGGCGTTTTGGGGAGTCACCAAAACCATCTTTCCTGTTAACCGCTTCGTTGGGCGAAGTTCGTTCAAAAGAAGGGTAGTAAGGTACAGTGTGACGTAATGGTACCACATTACCGTCCCTGAACGCTAAGGGTAAAAGTACTATTGATATCCCATCAACCGGTTTGCCATTTACATTTACGACACGACCCGTGAACGTCGCTGAGTCCGCCTCAAGACTAATATTTAATGTAAATACTAGTCCTAATGCCACAAATGCAACAAGGAACGCAAAAGATTGTTTGGTGAAAAAGGAAAAAACCATCTCAAATATCTCCTTCTGGATTGTCGAATATTATGATAGCATTTTAGTGAAATTTTTGGCAAAACATGTTATTTTCGTCGGGTATTCGTGCATTGAACACGAAATTATCGGGATTTTGCTGGTGTTATATTTTTTTCAAGGATTGCCTTTTTGACAAGGTATCGGAATGGACTTCTTGCATCAATGCCTATCCATTTTTTTGTAGCAGCGTCCATAGCGATATAAACTTCTCCTTTATCAGTAGGTATCTCTCTCGATTTTTGATTGCCCCAATTAGTGTATGTGACTGGTTCTTGGTTATACCACTGCTCCCCTTTTTCAGAAAGGCGTAGTCCAATCCAATAATAATCTTTTTGTGAAAAGAGGCTTTCTATCCATTTTTGTTCCGTTTCGTCGTTGATGGTAACAAGATAGGCATTTTCTGCTTTGGCTATGGCTACCGCTTCATACCAACTTTTACAGGAAGTTGTTTTATA
>JAPPMR010000649.1:8517-8891 GCA_028818995.1 Candidatus Poribacteria bacterium
AAGCCTGCCGGGCTTTCCATCTTTCGTGGGATGACAAACGGGAGTTGGTTTCTGAAACATTGGACTTGTCGGATGGAGTTTTTTCTATAAGTTTCAAAATCAATTTATCGGATTGCTCCCCGTTTTTTAAGGGAATCGGTTCGGATATAGTTGAGTAGTTGTAATATTCAGCCGACACGGTGTAAGTCGCAGCCTCACGTACATATTCTGCCAAATAGCCGTCAGAATCAGTCTTAACACTCCCATCAAATCGGGCACTACTATCCCAGAACATACGTGGTTGAATATTTAGTTTGACGAGCGCATTGACAAGCGGTATCCCATCATCAAATACGATCTGAGCTCGTATTTTCATCCGAGGCAGTACAGTGACC
>JAPPMR010000970.1 GCA_028818995.1 Candidatus Poribacteria bacterium
GCAGTGTGCCGTGCCGTACTGCGATTGCTCAAGGAGCATACCACAGCACAACTTATCGCTACAGATACAAATCCGTATACGCACGGACATCGTATGCCACCCGGTTTCAATTATGAACATCATCTCAAAGAATTTGGTGTGCAGTTCGTTGATTCAAACTTACCACCGTTTAAGGACTACGATGTACCCGGTGGCGGTTCAATGTTTGACCGCTACACGTTGAGTGCTTGCTTTGACGATGCGGATGCAGTGGTTTCTGTAGCAAAGATGAAAAATCACGCATTTATGGGAATAACCTTGTGCACCAAGAATCTGTTCGGTTTACCGCCTATGTTGCTTCCAGAAGGTAGGACGCGAAGTTACTATCACCACTTAATTCGGCTATCCTATGTGCTGCCCGATCTTGCACTCATTACAAAGCCTTGTTTGAATATCATTGATGCGCTAACAGGACAGTGGGGGCGAGAATGGGGAGGCGAAGGCAGAATCTGCAACGCACTTATAGCGGGTGATCATCCAATTTCCACTGATACCGTTGGTATGCACTTAATGGGACATGATCCTGCGTCTGATTGGCCGACACCACCCTTTAAACGCGATCGGAATCATATTCTTATCGCCGCACAACGCGGGTTTGGCACTGTTGACTTAAATGAGATTGATTGGGAAAGCGAGGTTACAGCACCTCTCGCAGAGTTTGACTCGGTAGAAACAGATACCCCAGAAATGGTCGCTAATTGGCGACGCACAACATGTGAGCAGGGATTAGTCTATCTCGAAAATCAGAAAGACATGGTAGATAAGTATCGTGGAGATTTCATCTATTTACAAGGTGGTGAAGTTGTCTGGAGCGGTCCAGATCCATCGAATCTGGGAAGTCGCCGTCAACTCAGTGGAGAAAAGAAGGACAGTGCACTCTGGCTCAAACTCGTAGATGCTGAAGAACATGAAGGAGAACGTTTTAACGTCTATGAGGAGTGTATGAAAACCTTTGCAGCATAAAATTGTAGAAATTATCCCACGAAATACGTTATATTAACATTGTATCATGGAGGGTACTGTTACAGGAAATCGATAAATGGGAAAAGATAAAGAGGAGAATACTGAGACAAATCAAGAACAAGAGATTGTACCAATTCTCGGTATTCGGCACAAATGGTTTGACATAGCCTTAAAACTCTATTCGGTGGTCTTTTTTGCCTATTCTTTTTTAGTTATTCGCGAAAAGTTTAGCTTAGGAAAACCGATAATGGAAACAACAGAGGCTATTTTTGTACATCTTGCGGCTTTTAGTGTAGTTGAAACTATAATCTTCGTTGCATTATTTCAAGGAGTGGATATTCTCATGTATTTAACAGAAAGGTTTAGAGCAAAACTTCGAAGACAGATTGAAGAAGCCAGAATCGAAGGCAAAGCTGAAGGTAAAGTTGAAGGTAGAGCTGAAGGCAAAGCTGAAGTTTACCAAGAAATGGCTGCGTGGAATAAACGGTGGTTGGAAGCAAAAGCGAAGGGGATTCCTTTTGATGAACAACCCCCAATAAATTCACAAGAAAAACCTGAATAATCAATTTAGCTTTGACTGTGTCTTTTCGTATTAAATCATCTATAAAGGAAACACAAAATGAGCATCACCGACGCACAAAAAAAGCAACTGGATGAGCAAGGATGTATCGTTATTCCAGATGTGCTTTCTGACGAAGAAATCGAGATGTATAGAGCCGATATTCTCCGGTTGGCAGAGCAAGAAAAGCAGGACGGTTCTGCGCTGCGCCATACCGATGGACACGGTCAACATGTGCGCTGGTTGATGAACAAAGGCAAGATATACGATAAACTTGTTGCACATCCTAAGGTAATGCCTTTCTTTGAGCATCTGCTTGGCACGGATTATACGTTGAGTACTCTCACCTCCAACATCATTGATCCGGGTGCACCCGATGGTGGGTATCACGTTGATAGCGTTTTAGGGAACATGCCAGAACCGTTACCAAGTTTTCCGATGGTCGCCAATAGTCTCTGGTTACTTGACGATTTTACACCAGAAAATGGCGGGACCCGTCATGTCCCGGGTATTCATCTTCAACAGATAAAACCACCTCCCGGTACCACGCACCATCCTGACGAAGTGCGTCTCTCTGCACCGAAAGGTTCCGTATTTCTGTTCAACGGAGCAGTCTGGCATTCAGCAGGGGCTAACAAAACGGACCAGCAGCGCATCGCACTCATCTGTTTCTGTTGTCGGTCTTTTATAAAGCAGATGTTTGACTTTGTGCATTATCTTGAACCAGAAGTAATTGAACGCGCAACCCCAATAATGCGTAGAATTTATGGGTTTGATTCCCAACCAAGGCCTCCGGATAAACCTAAGCAGTAATCGTTAAACGACGTAGGTTGCGTAGAACAAAGCGAAACCAAATTTACGCAGCATGCACGTATTGTATTATCACCTTGAATTCAGTATGTTTATATGTTATAATATTTTCAAACTCAAACTTGTAAGAGGAACAGTCACGTGAATTGCGAAATGAGCGAAACACGAATGCGAATCCTGCAGTTGCTAAAGATGCGTAGCAGCATGACCGTTAGTCAATTGGCAGAAGCATTGCATATCAGTGCAATGGGCGTGAGACAACATCTCACAATTCTTGAAGAGGAAGGCTTAGTCGAGTATCATAGTGAGAAGCATGGACGCGGACGACCACATCACCTTTATAGTTTAACCGATGATGCGAACAGTCTTTTCCCAACCACTTACGCGAACTTTGCCGTCGGTTTGATGAACGAAGTAGCAAAATTCAACGGACCCGGATTTATCAATAAGGTTTTCCGAAGCCGTATGAAATCACAGCTACAGATGTACCAAGAACGCCTTGACGGAAAAGACTTGGTAGAACGCATCAAGGAACTTGCCCGTATTCGTGATGAAGAAGGTTATATGGCACGTTTTGACGAAAACGATACCGATTATGTCTTAATAGAACACAATTGTCCTATCGCAGCGATTGCTCAGGAATACCCACACGTGTGTGAGATTGAATTAGGACTATTTAGACAATCTTTGGGAACAAAGGTGTACCGAGTTGAACATCTTATGCAAGGTAGTCATAGATGCTGTTACCGAATTCCTAAAAATGATTGTCAGAACAAGGACTTAGAGTCAACATCTGATGAACAGTCTATTCAAAACTGATAGAGTCCTATCCGCTTCCACTGCTCAATTACATAGACGAATTTTAAGGCAATTTCCATGTCTGACGAAACAGGTAGGCGCGACTTTTTCAAAGAAGCCTTGAACCAAATCATGAAACCTGTCGCTGAATTCCTTGATGAAAGGATCGTTGACCAGTTTCCCTTTGATGAACCGAACCGTGTAATTTTACGTCCGCCAGGTGCTTTGCCTGAACCTGAATTTTTAGAAAAATGTCATCGGTGCGGTAACTGCGTTAAAAACTGCCCCGCAAACGCTATACAACCGCTACAAAGCCAAGATTCAAAACTTGCTAACATACCCTACATTGATCCTGAAGAACAACCTTGCGTTATCTGCGATTCATTGGCATGCATGTACGTCTGTCCAAGCGGTGCCTTACAAACTGTCTTTGCAGAAGATATTAGGATCGGACTCGCAGTTTTCAATGTTGAAACTTGTCTTCGCACAAAATCGGTGGACTGCAGCTACTGCGTAGATACTTGCCCAATTGGAGAAGAAGCGATTAAGTTCTCACCAGATGGATTAGTAGAAGTTCTCGATTCTGGATGTACTGGATGTGGGGTATGTCAGTATGCATGTCCTACAGACCCAAAGT
Source organism: Candidatus Poribacteria bacterium (assembly GCA_028818995.1). Next base: position 3,807 of record JAPPMR010000970.1, read on the forward strand.
CTATAGTGATTGAACCGCTAATGCTTTCTCAATAGCACTATGCCCGTTCTTCCCCAAATTATTTTGCAGACGTCTCCGAATACGCAAAGCCTACGTGACATCAAACCCCCATTAGACATCTCGCAAAATCTGTTACCTCATATACTTCTCGGTGGACTCATTCTTGCTGTAATCGTTGGAATAGTATGGTTATATATCCGAAAACGTCACCAAGCCTTGCCACTTTCTCCAGTTATAGAGGAAAATACGCAACCACCCCATGAAATTGCGCTTGAACAGTTGAAAATACTTGAAACAGCATCTTATGATATGGAAACTTATCACACCCAAATTTCTTTTGTTATCCGCGGATATATAGAAGCACGTTTTCAAATCCCCGCATTAGAATTGACAACCACAGGGATTCTTCATCAGATGACACGTGAACAGATAGGTGACTTATATGTTGAACGTATCCAGCAGTTTCTTGCCAATTGTGATAAGGTAAAGTTTACAAAATATCAACCAAAACGATCTGAAGCGGAGGCGCGAATGGTAGATGCTCGCTGGTTTGTAGAAGAAACGAAAATACATACAGATGATTTATGAGATAAGGTCTATTTTTTCTCATTCTTTCAGATTTGAAGGCAGTTAAAAGCACCTTGATTAATCAACTCATAATATGTAATAATTAATGATATATTACATTCTTATTTACCAGAATGAATCCTTTGAAAGCAACAATTGAAAAGACCTTGAAATATTTTCTAAACTTTGGTATCCTTTTTAAACGCGTAAAAAGGTAATTATTGCTTAGGAATTCTTTATCATACGCGTGAGAATCAGATTATTACAGAAGGAGGTCATCTTAGGATGGAAAATGCAGTTTTGATGGACGAAGTTTGTTTAACAATCCCGATGGACCATGATATGGAACTTGTCGCGGCCAAAACGGGGTCTGTTCTCGCCGAGTTGAATCACTTTAACGAAGAACAGATTGAGGAAATTCAATACGCGATTATTGAGACCTGTATCAATGCCTTTGAACACAGCCAAAGTGAAGACCGGAAGGTTTACATTATTTATATTAGAAGGGCTGATGAGTTAGAGTGTAAAATAACAGATAACGGTGTCGGTTTCACCCCAGAAGATCAACATAATAGCATTTCTCAACGTCAAGGAATACACTCGGATATGCGAAAGCGTGGCTGGGGTTTAGAGATTACCAAAACTTTAATGGATGAATTCGATATTGAGAGTGGTGAAAACGGTACAACTGTTAGTTTTATTAAAAAGGTGACATCGTAAGTCTCAAACGGACTAATTTACTGTTGAGGAGTAAGGGAATGCTAAACAAATTTGATATTCAGATACGTGCTGAACAAGAATACGCTGTACTCGAAACAGCTGGATACTTAAATGATTCGCTCGGGGAACAACTTTCAAAAAAAGCACAAGAACTCATTGAAAAAGGATACACCCAACTGGTAATCAATTTGGATAAAACCGCACTGATTAACAGCATTGGTATCTCCATCCTGATAGAAATCATTGAGGCACTTGATGAACGGAACGGAACGTTAAATTTTTGCGGGTTGTCTGCAACACAAGAACGTACTTTTCGTATGATGGCAATTGCAAAATACGCAGGAATTTACCCTGATGAAAAGACTGCTATCGCAAATTTCTAACAAATTCTGAGCTGAACACACACCACTAAAAACCTGAACTGCCTAAAACACCGTTCTTAGCACAAACGGGGCAATAGGATTGAAAACCCTACCGTAAGTTTTGAAGACAAAAGGAACAATTCGTCATGAACCTAAGTTCAGCAGAAGAAACTATACAAAGGTTAATATTCAGTTTATCTGAACTGGAACAGTTAGGTCAGACGCTAATTTCCGGACACAGTAATTTTAATGTTTCAAGCAAGACCTATCTTAGAATTACACTTGGTACCCTTCAGGCGACTCGGGGTGCTATTTTTTGTTTCCATCCGACAGATAATTATCTGACAATTGCTGCCTCAACTCCAGAAGTAGAAATCCCTCCAATAGAAATTGAACCTGACGAAGTAGCAAGTCTACTTGAATGCACGCTCATTGAATTAGACACACCACCAAAAGACCTCCAAAATTTCATCAACAGAAATTCTGAACGACTTGATGGATCTGCAGCGCATCGTCTCTGGGTTCCTTTAAAAATCCACGAAGAATTTCTCGGTATTTTGAGTTTAGGCAAATTTTTAGGTCGCACAGCATTAGAAGACTGGGAACAAGAGCTTTTGACCATTCTTGCTCACCAAATATCAATTGCAATTGCATATTCTCGGATTGTAGAAGGCATTCAAAGTGAAAAGTTTCGGTTGTTTATGTTGGCAGAAAGCGCACCTCAAATTTGCCAACTGTTACAACCTGAAGACGCAGCTGAACAAGTAGTTCATCAAGCAGTGGCACTCCTTGACGCAAATGTAGGTGGACTGATGTTAATTCGCCCTGAGCAGCAAGATCTTGAGTTGCGGTACGCTTTCCCCGAAACTTTAATTTCAGAAAACGGTGACCAAAACGAAAAGAATCCAATCTCTATCTCATTAAAAGATGTAGAAACAGACACAACAGAAGCAAATGAAAAAACTGAATTTGATATGTTAGCGGGTGTTGTAAAAGAGGGGATGACAGACCGATGCTCTTTTAAAATAGACACTTTCTTCGGTGGAAAGAACTTAATGGCAGGTCCTATACAGGGACGTGATGGTGATATTTTAGGCGTGTTGGTTGTGGGAGACAAAGAGGAACGGGGTGGAAGGATTGCTGAATTCACAGATGAAGATGAGATTCTCCTTGATTCTTTCGCTAAACAAGCAGGTGTAGCAATCGAAAACGCTCACTTACACCAAGAAGCACTTGAGGCACGCGAATTACAGGCAGAAATGGAAGAAGCACGGAAAATCCAAGAAAATCTCATCCCTGATACACTTCCAGACATACCGGGCTATGAGGTTGCTGGACATTATGAACCGCGCGGCCCCGTTGGTGGCGATTATTACGACTGTATAGAACTATCAACGGGGGGTTGGGGGCTTGCTATCGCTGATGTTTCTGGTAAAGGAATGCAAGCCGCGCTATTGATGGCAACACTTCGCGCAGGACTTCTCTCTGAGTTAACAAGTTCAAAAGTTCGTGAAGAAAGCGACTCCATAGATATGAAAAATGAACTCGTTGAGATGGCAATGACTCTCAATTCACTCCTCTACGTTAGTGGAACTGAGGAAAAATATGCTACGTTCTTTTATAGCCATCTTAATCCAGAAACCGACACACTAACAACGCTAAATGGTGGACACAATCCACCGCTGATTGTGAAAAATGATGGTAACATCATTTGGATGGGACAAGATGTCGGTGGATTGCCGTTGGGAATGTTCCCGAATGATATGGTGCCTCTGATCGCTAAATATGAAGCGGAACAGATAAAACTTGAAAGTGGTGATCTTATTATCTTTTATACTGACGGTGTTACCGAAACAGTCAACACTGAAGATGAATTTTATGATGAAGATCGTCTTGAAGAGGTGGCTAAAACATCCACCGATAGTGACGCCTCACATATATGTAACTTAATCTATCGGACAGTAATGGACTTTCAGGGAGATGCCGATCAATTTGATGATTTAACCTTACTTGTCCTCCGAAAAAAATAGGAAGCAAAACAATGCAACAGATATCAGAAGGACGCCGATTTTTAAATCCCACAATACTTGCACAAATTGTTAATCTTGAACTTATTGCCAAATTTGTTGTTGAAGGATTCATCTCTGGATTACACAAAAGCCCATATCACGGATTCAGTGTTGAATTTTCGCAATACAGGCAATATATGCCGGGTGACGACACAAAACACATCGACTGGAAGGTTTACGGCAAGACCGACCGTTATTACATCAAACAGTTTGAAGAAGAGACTAATCTTAACTGTTATATCCTGTTAGATACAAGTCAATCAATGGCGTATCCATCTCCAGAGGATTTGCAGGAAATAGATGCAGTCTCAGAAACTGAAGCATCTGGAAATGTAGAACCTTTATCAAAGCTGCGCTATGCTTGTTTTCTTATCGCGTCCCTATCCTATTTCATGGCGAAACAGAAAGATGCTGTTGGGTTCGCCTATTTTGATGAAAAAGTACATCAGTACTTGCCTGCGCGCAGCAGTGCCTCGCACATGCATTCTATCTTATTAACATTGGAGAATCTTCAATCAGCAAAGGAAACCCGAATTGGCGAACCGTTACACGAAATTGCAGAGCGGTTGACAAAACGTGGATTAGTTATTGTTATTTCAGACCTTTACGATGAAAATCCGGACGAGGTAATTGAAGGGCTTGAACACTTGCGTTATGATGGACATGAAGTTATCGTTTTTCATCTTCTATCAGAACAGGAAGTAGAATTTGAATTTGAAAGACTCATCCGTTTCGTTGATGCGGAAAATGACCAAGAAATTATCACGACACCACAGGTGATTCGGGAAAGTTATCTGAGCAATTTTAACGAATTTATTGACCATTACCGAACAACTTTGAACCAATCGGATATTGATTACAACCTGATTAATACATCAACACCGATTGACCGATCACTTTCATCATATCTGGCAAAACGACAAGGGTTTCTATAAAGCTGTAGAGACACTCACGTGCTAAGGCACGAAGGAGACAAACAGGATGGGTTTTTTAGCTGGGGCGTTTGCGATTGCGGGTACTATAGGCGCATCTATCCCTCTTATTATCCACTTACTGAACCGGGAACGTGCCCGTAGGCTTATTTTCAGCACTGTTCGCTTCATTCAGATGTCGCACCAAACCAATGTGCAACGTCATAAGTTGAAACGGCTACTCCTGCTGCTAATGCGAATCTTGATGTTAATACTCCTTGGATTTTCCTTCGCGCGCCCTTTTAT
>JAPPMR010000609.1 GCA_028818995.1 Candidatus Poribacteria bacterium
CACCTTTGAAATCTCTGAAAATATCACGGAGTCTTATCGCTATATCGCTAATTGTCCCTTCAGCACCGAGACTAAGCATCGTCATCTTTTCAGCTGCTGTATGGGCGGTTTTGTAGTAAATACAATATGTGAAACGATAAGAACGGAACCATTCGTCTACATCCTGCACTGGAATTTTCCCTTTGAATCCTAAAACTACCATTTTAACCATATTTTTACCCAACGGAGGTTTTAAGTGAGTTAATAGCAATTCCTCGTAAAGAACCCAGTTAATTTCTACTAATGACCAATCTATAGAAAATTCTTTTGCTTCTTCTTTTAGAATTTGTTCAAATTTTTTGTCAACAACAACATTTATAATTTCCATTTGAACCTCCATCATTGCTAAGGATGTATATCGTCCGGGATACCTCAATTTGAAGGGGTCTTTATATCTCGCCGCGGTAGACCATCTGTTCTTTCAGATGCCACAAGAGGGCACTTGACCCTTCAACAGTAGTTTCGGCTTCCATAAGATCAGATAGATTGTTTGCTGTGCACTCTGGGTCATCCATTGGTGCAGTGATGTAGTGCATCACTTGGATGGGGGACCAACGTGAGAAATCATCGTAAATCTTGTATTCAATACCATCAGAGATCCCGTAACTATTTCGCATATCTATCATCTCAGGAAGTCTGCTTTGTAAACCAAAGTCCATCAGCGAAACAACATGTAAGCGTTGATTACCTTCAGGTGTTCTGTTGTAATGTCCTTCGTATTCATATACTTGATCAAGCAGTTCTTTTGCTTTCTTGTTCCAAGGATGGTTGTTGAGTAATAAATACACCGGTTTACAAGAATACCATAGATCTTCCATTCTCAACTTTTCATTGACGTGCTCGGGTGGTTGGGTCGGAAAAAGTGCTATCTGTTCACAGTTTTCATCATTTTGAATCATTCCTAACAACTCTTGCCAATGTTCACACTGAGTTGCAATGTTTTCCAAGACTTTATCTTTTTCTGATTCTTCCATCTCATGTATGTCATAATAATTTCCCCAACTGCTGCAAAAATCAATGAATTCCATCAATGCAAAATGCTGAATTTCAGACACCTCATATTGTTTTTTTGGCCATTCCAAGTGCGAGTCGGCTTTGGGTAGGAATTTGAGTAATTGATAGAGTTTTTCTAACAAGTCAGTATCAATGCGATAGAATCTCTCATTATCTTGCTCATTTGTAAGTGCTGCAAACGATTCTCTTATCGCACTATTGCGCGATAGTTTGTAGGGATAGAGTGTGAGGAGCGCATCAAGGCGTTCTATTGGTTCGCGAAGCGCGTCAAGTTCTTTTCTAAATTCTTGTTTCCATTGCTCTGGTGTCATGTCTGATTGCTCCTGTTGAAAGAGTTTATTTGTAGTGATTGTGAGATTCATTCTATTGCCGCGGTTGCACTAACACAACTACGCGTCTAACGGCAATTCGTTAAAACGTTCTTGTGCTTTCCTTACATCTTCACCTTTGCCGCTATTCGTTTCACTCTGTCACTCTTGAGTCCTATTCTTAGGTCGCGCGTTAGTTCTTGTCTGTTGGCATCCTCTCCATCCCAGAGGATGGAGATTCCTTTTGTTCCTTATTCCTGATTATCAACCCATTCCCTACATTCTTCGGGTGAATTGCCAACCTCTAAAAGGTATTTTCTATATTCAGATTTCACCACTATGTATTCACTTAATACACAGTGTGTCCAAGTTTGTGAAAAATCATTCCAAATGCTATGAAAATAGTAAGATTTACCATTTTTGTGTACTTCACTTGATGCACGACTTATAGGAACTCTTCTTCGCATTTGATATATTCCTTTATTGTATTGTGCCGAGAAAAAGGCTTGATATTTTTATGTTAATCTAAACACGCAAATATCTCAACAGAAAAGCAAACGACACTTTAGCCCGGCTTGTTGAGGTGCTCAAGCCTCTTTTGAGCAGAAAAAGCGAAGGATTTTAACAACCCTTCGCCTATAGGTACTTCTATTGTTGCCTTTTGTCTAAATAGGCACGATCACTTGATTCTTAGTTATAATTCCGTATATATAGCAATTGGATCAATAATAATTTCATCTTTTTCTCTCCCTGTAAAAGAAGATTCAAGTACTGAATGATATTGAATGAAATTCATAATTGTGGATTTCATGTTCGACGGTTCTTCAGTTTGCGATGTCAGACAATCATTAACAACATTAGGAGTCTGGTTTAGACTTTGTGAAATTGTACCAATTATAACAAATTCTGGTTCAGGGAACCTTGAAAATCTTCTTATTAGCAAATCCTTATTCTCACGAAAGTAATTTGGGTTACATTCTGCCGAAAATTTATAAGAACCAATAGGTATCTGAACTACAAACTGATCTCTAAAACCATATTCTAAAATATCCTCCAAATCCTTAATATATTCTTTGTCCAGTTCTGTAGGAGGATTTTTAGCACGTACTTGATTGATCAGGCTTTTCATTCTTTGTTTAAGTTTTACCTTTTCATTTCTGTCGTTCGTAGTCTCTATTTGTGCTTCAACTTGTTGCTTGATTAATTCTATTTCTGAAAAGTTAACAACGTTTGTTAATGACTTGCTAATTTCATTAAGATTGCCTATCGTGGATTTCAGGGTATTCATATCAATAAGAGTGGCTTTACCTCTTATTTCAACAAATTCATTATTAAGTTGAGTTATAGACGTGTCAATTTTTTCTGTTGATAGGCTAATAATTTTACCATCTTTTTTAAGGCGATTTTCAAAATCAAGATAAGCATAGTCGTGAACATGTTTATGTTCCACGCCTCCAAACCCCTGCTCTATAATGGGAACCTCCTCATGTAATTCAGAGTGTTCAATACCTTCAATATTTCGAGAGGCTCCTTTTGTAACATCTTCGTAACTTGATTTGGAATGAACGACACCACCCAAAACCTGTGAGGACATAGAATACATCTTATAGTCATCTAAGTATATAAAGTTTTTAATTTTATCCATAATACTCCGTTCATACTATCAAATAATAAGTTAAATTACAATTTTTCACATATATCATTTATTCTTTCATACTCATCTTCTGAGATGAGTATGACATTATTTGTTAAATCCGGTAATCCAGTAATATCTTCACTTTGAGTAATGGCTGATAACGAGTATGTATTGTTTTCCCTAAGTGTAACAGTAATCCAAATAATACCTTTTAAATCAAATTTTTCGCCATCTTGGTTGTTAATAACTAAATCAAACGGCTCCAGAGTTTGAAAATCCAGTAATGTTATTCTTTTAGGTAATTCTAATTCCTTTATTATTTCTTCTAATGATAATCCTCGTTGTTCTGCTTCTCTTAAATTCATTAGAATCCTCTGACGAGCTACTTCTTTTACAACGTGCTCATTCATTCGTTTTCGCTCTTGTTTTTCTTTTTCTATTTTGTTGGCGTACCAATCTGAAAGAAGCATAATAATAAATATAATACTGTCAATAACCAATATTAACAAGGTTATAAGAAGAGCAGCAACAGCTGTATAGATTGATAGTAATTCAAGTGATTTATCAAAAGATGTAAATTTATCTCTTGCGATAACACCGTAAACTATAACCAGTATAGGCCCGCCGTAAAAACCAAATCCAAATTTCCACTTTCTCCAATATTCTGTTATTGCCTTTATGCGTTGCCTAAGAACCATTTATTTTTATTCTCACGAATTAAAAACATTTTATAAACCCACCAATCTGTTATTAAATTTTTTTAGCATAGTCTTCAGTTATTATCAAGTAAATTTCTTATTGACAGATTTTCAATTTTGAGTTAGAATATATTTTGCTGCAAGCCCGGAAATATCTCAACAGAAAAGCAGACGGTGCTTTAGCCCGGCTTGTTGAGATATTAGTCAAAAAGGGCTATCACTTGTGTATCATGATTTGACACAACTTGTGGTATTCTTCCATGAAGAACCACCGATTTTGTTTCTTCGTGGACTTCACAAGTGTGGTCAGTTGATTCGTGATGGTTTTTAGCCAATCCAATATGGATGTTCTTTTCAGCTGGCATGATGCTGATGTCACCACATTGATGACAATAGGCTCCGTAAACGTAATGAGTGTACATTATTCTTCTCCCCTGTAGACAGCGTTCGTCTAAACGCTGTTTTATTCTTATTGAACCTGGAATTTAGTGACATTATAGCATAGAGAATTTTATGTTGCAACTAAAAACGATCCTGAATCATGAACAGACGATTGATGATTTCACAGTCTGAACCTCTGCTTTCGTTAGTCGATACAAATCATAGACTCGCTTATCAATCTTTTTTTCGTCTACAGAACAATTAGCCTGAGGATTTTCCACTTTCGCTGCCATGATCCGTTTTGCGAGATCAACAATAGGCTGCTGTTCTTCTGGTGTTACAATAGGTATAGGAATTTTGCCGACATAATAGTTGTCGAAATTCATTGTTCTAATAGCGGATGAAAAAATAAATTTATGGGCATACCAGTTTATCAACTCTGAATTCAGGATAGCTGAGATAAAAATTGGCGTAAAATTTTCATCGGTGAGGACAGTATTTACGACGGTAGCCAGACTCAATATATCGCCTGTTTGATCAACTGTTGCAATAATTTTGATATGTGGCTTAGGATTTTGAACATGCGCTATCATCTTCTGTGACATCACCTTCGGTTGTCGTAAAAATTGATCTGTGTCATTAGAGGAATCCAAATCTTCGGAATTTATAAAACCCTCAACACCATCTATCCGGTAACGATTTATGTTCCTTCCTCCAACTACTGGAATGTCCCCAACAACTTTTAACAATTTTCGTGATGGCAAACCTCGCTTCGTTTTGGAAATGTCTCGCATAAATGTCCTGATTTGGTTTAGTTTTAAACCGAGTTGAATCTCCTCAGCGGAGACATCGCATATCCACGCTTGAAACTGCTCTGGATGGTTGTAAGTAATGTTTGTCTTTCTAACCCACGTCTCATCGATAAATTTACACGCGGTATAAAAATTTTCCGTGTAACAGGTATCGTAGACAAAAATCGCCTGCTCCAGTCTAACATTTTTGAAAGAGGCTTCAACATCAACCAAAACCCGTGTTTTTCCCAACAGTGCGAACAACAAACTATGCCAATTTTCAACGAATAACAGGGCTTTTGGTACGATAAAAGCAAGCACGCCATCTGATTTCATCAAACGATTCTTAGCAGTATCTATGAAAAACGCAGCACTGGTCCAATTTCTTGTTTCTTTTGCTTGTGTTTTTAGCCATTTTTTCTCGATTGAGTCAAGTTTCGCACCATACGGTGGATTGCCAACAATGGCATCAAAGCCTGGGTTTTCGAGTTCATCTCCAAATTCGTCACGAAATACTTCTGGAAATTCAATCTCCCAATGAAAATAACGGTAGTTTTCTGCTAACCTTTGTGCTTCCCGATGACTGGATAAACTGGTAGAGATATTTACATTTGCCTGCCGCGATCCCAATGCTTTAAGTGCATTGTGATAATTCCCGCGTTCAACACTATTTCCAAAATGGACACTCAACCAGAGATCCGCAATTTCTTTGTGCTTGCTCAGAGTTTGCCGTGCCTGCTCTAATTTCTCATCCTTTACGTAGATATCGTCAGCAGTTTGACTCTCTATTTGCTCAATAACAAGGTAATGTCCGACAGCTTCCGAGACAGTATCGGTAAATCCAAAATCCATATTAAGTGCCGGTTGAATTTCCTCGTTAATCCGACGGGATTTCTTCAGTACTGGCAGGTTGGCAAGATCCGCAATGTTCGCACCAATAAGCGAGTTTCCACACCGGATATGGTGATCCAAAAACGAAAGCGGTTTACCTTTCGCTACTGTGTGAAGCCAGAGTGCTACTTTTGCTAATTCCACTGCCATTGGATTAATATCCACCCCATAGATACAGTTTTCAACAACATGTCTACGCCAATGTGAGATATCTGTGTCAGTATCACCAATCGTCATAGGTGGAGCATCGGGATGTGTGGCGAGTTCTAAAGCGAGATGATCAATAACATCAATGAGGAAATGACCACTACCCATCGCTGGATCCAATACTTTAAGCCGGAGAATCTCTTCAAATGTCTTGCGTTCACAAAGCGGCCCGAGCGTATCCTCAACCATTAAACGCACAATTGCATCGGAGGTATAATAACTCCCGCTCGCCTTTTGTTGGCTTTTGTCTTTTGTTAACTGAACCCTCTCAGAAGAATTTTGCACAGTCGGTTTATATTCAAGCAATCCTTCATAGATATTACCCAAGTGCTGAATTGCCAAATCTTGGTAAGTGATACGTTCTCGTTTCGCCGTTCGGGTCAACGTATTAATGACATTGGCAAGAACATCATTGCCTATCTTGTTATCTTCCAGAAACACATGTCGTGTCGGATTAAACAACCCTCCATTATACTGTGGAATGTGTTCGTCCCATCCCTTGTCGATGAGCATAAATAGGTCATGGAGACGAGTCCAATAATCACTTTTTACCTTAGGAATAGTAGAATGATTATCTAATTTGTCATGTATTTCGGTGGCGAGCGCGTCTAAACTGTATTCAGACTGGTACTCACGGTTTTCAAGTGGTAGCAGTCCACGACTTTCAGCGTATAAGACAAATAACAAGCGATAAAGCAGAATCAGACAATTTTCATGGGTCGTCTTTATATCAGAGGTAGTTAAGTTATTACCTCGATAGACCAGAAATCCGTTGATAAGTTCCTCTAACGCTAAATAGATATTGTCTGAAAGGTCTTCTGAAACTGAGACGGTATAGTGGACACTGCCTGACAACACATCATCCAGAAAAGATTGATTGGAAGTATCGGGTGCGAACGCATCGTTCCGAAAAAAATAATAAAAATAACGAAACGTGTCTGTATCTTCATTGATCAGTATCTTTTCAAGGTGAACTTCGTAGAAACAATCCCACTTACGACTCGTATCGCGATGATAAAGGCGCCATAATTTTCCACTGGTGAGAATTCCCCATGTGAGTTCTGACGTGCGAATATAGAAATCAATTTGGAAGTTCGGGTTTTTATTAGAAAATGCGTCTCCCTGTCTATTTAATTTCTTGTCAAGGTCTCTCGTCCATGCCTTAGCATCGCCGACAGCAATTGCTGTATTGAAAAAGGCATTGGTATTAATTTGGGGATGTGCGCGCTCCAATGATTCCTGATCAGAAAAAAAGGCATAATCTGGCTGCACTGTGTTTTGCGATATGCGTAGCAGTGGTTGGACCCCAAAAGTGTGTCCAAGAATTTTTAGTACAGGACGGATAAATTGTTCTTCTGTTTGTGGTTCATTCAGATTATCAGCAAATTCAGCAATGGAAGCATAGAGTTGTTTTATCTGCTCATAGGTCGATTCCAATGCATCTGATGTTTGCTCCGTTATTACTTTTTCGATATGATTAGTAGAAAAAAGTCCCTGATTATTGTAAGTGGATTCTGCCATCTCCATTGTACCTTCATTTTCAATTTACTATTTAGTAGGTCGGGCTTGCTGCGTTCAACCCATAAGTGTCAATTTAGCGATCTTCGGTGGCGTTTTATAAACCATCTATATAACATACCGCCCTTACAGGGCTAAATCGCTTTTTACAACCTTTTTCTATAAACATAGCGTCCTTACAGGACTGAAGAGAGGTTTAAAACATCCAAGATTTTGATTAAAATCGGGTTCGGTTAGGAAACCGAACCTACCGGTGAATGAAAGTGTCTCTTTATTGTTAGGTTTCACTATAGATTGTTATTATACTGATATTTCTCAAAAGTTACTGTAAAGCAGTGTTTATCAAGGTTCTTTAGGGTTAAGTGTATGAAAATGCGTCATGAAGTCTGTAAGTATCTGTCTTTCTCCTGTGAGTTGAAGTTGTATTTGATGAAACGTGCGTCGTTCTGAGAGACTGATTTGGAGCAACATGAGGTAGCTCATGACTTTTATACCGAGACTGACATAGGCTCCTTCTCTACTTTGTAGACTCATCGCAGAGACGTGGAGGTTCGTTTTCAAATACCGCCAGAACTGTTCAATCCCATGATGCTGTGACCAAATGCGCATCGCTTCAGCTGTCCGTAGAGGTTTTCCAAAGACCAAGAGTGTTCGTATCTTGCCTCTATCCCGAAAGAAGATGACGATGCACTCGCCAAATGTTGGACTGATTGCCTTGGTGCGATAGACCGGTTTATCGCACCCCCATTCGTCTTCGTGGAGGTCTATGTTCTTTTTATGTGCGGAAAGTTTCGCCTTTGTATCCTCTATAGTCATGACGAAGTTATTTTTTCCGTGAACCAATATGGAGGTAAACCCTAACTCGGATAAAGCCTCAACAAGTTTACGCCCCGCATACCATGAATCGAAGGTGATCGGATACTTTCTCAGGTCTATGCCGTGGGTATCAAAGAACGCTAAGACTTCTTTGAGCATCGTGATAACGAGCGTCGGTTTATCTGTGTTCCCGCGCCCTTGTTTACTGACGAGACGCATATCTAAGGGGAGGACGTGAGCCCCACACTTCAGCGTGATGCCTAAGATGTTCTGGCACCAGATCGGCGCATTGTGTGCTTTCGAGTAGTAGCGTGAACAATAAGCCATCTTCTCTGCGTCCCGGGGTAGATTTGAATCATCTACACTCACCGTGATACACCGCCGCGATTGCGTTGCAGCACTTTTACTTTCCGTATCTTTGATGAAATCGACGGCCATCG
>JAPPMR010000092.1 GCA_028818995.1 Candidatus Poribacteria bacterium
TTTCTACGGACTTATCATCAAAGTATTGATAGTATGTCAGCGTTCCTGTAGACGAGGATTCTTCGCCTTGATTTTTGACAACTGCAGAAATTGTAAAAGATTCACCTGCATCCAAGACATCTTTGTTTACTTTAAACGCGTCAACAACCAAATCAGATGTCGGTTGCTTAGGTGTATCAGGTGTCGGTGTCGTATCGGCAGGTGTGTTAGTGGTGCCCGAATGCGGCGTTCTTTGTGTATTTCCCGTTGAACTTTGAGCGGCAGCCTGCTGTTCCTGCGGAATCTGTATGACTTCCGGTGGGGGATCTGGGTTCGGATCGGTTGGTGGCGGCGATGATGATCCCTCAACTGTCACAGTTCCACTTATAGATTGACCATTGTCCAGTGTCGCTGTGACTGTGTACGCCCCGGAGGAACCGCTCCCCGTAATCAATGACGTGCTTGCCTGTCCGTCGCTACCGGTTGTCGCTGTTGTAGGACTCAGCGACACAGTTCCATCGTTTGGACTGACACTAAACGTCACTGTTCGCCCTGATACATACCCATTTTTCTCTACAATAGCAATAAACGTTCTACTCCCCCCTGGATTGAGAGGAAGCGCACCAGAACGCACAAGCATCCTGAAGATGAAACCTGATGGTTTGTTTGGGTTATGAACTGACCCAATTCCGTTGCTTACAGATTTACCATCGTCCAATGTCGCCGTGACACTGTATCTCCCTGAGGCATTACTCCCCAATACCAGGGTCGTCCGTGCCCCTCCGTTGCTATCGGTTGTTGCGCTTGTGGTGCTTAAGGACGCGGTCCCATTGTTCGGACTGACGCTAAAGGTCACTGTTCGCCCTGATACGCCACTTCCATCTTCTTTACGGAGCGAGAAAGTAAAGGCAACCGATTCACCGGGACTGTAGGGGCGCAGATCTACGTACAGGATTAGCTCGGCACCATCTGACACAGTCCCAACTGGTATCGACTCAGACGGAACGTTACCTTCGCCGTTGTCAAGCTTCGCTGTGACTGTATAATGTCCCTCTGATGAATCACCCGAAAGCGATAGCGTCGTTTGTGCTTGCCCGTTGCTATCGGTTGTTGCGCTTGTGGAACTTAGCGACGCAATCCCATCGTCTGGACTGACGCTAAACGTCACGCTTTGACCTGATACTGGACTCCCATCCTCTTGAACCTCAACAGTAAATGTTATACTTTCAAGGGGGGTGATGATCCAAGGTTCCTCACTCGATAGGTTGAGGGAGAAGTCTGCCATTGCCACGAATGGCATCAATAAGCAACCGAAAAATAGAAAAATAAAACAGATCCGTTGTTTTCTCATCGTTTTAACTCCATATATTCTTGCAATGTTCACTTATTCGCTCCTTTATTTTCTTGTGGTATACTTAGTCAATTCGATGGATGGTTAGACTTAGATTACCGTCTTCTTGCATATTAAAGACTCTTTTTTTTTTCGATTTCGTGCATAAAATGCATAAAATGTCATAAAAAATTGGGTTTTAATAAAAAAAAAGTGAAATTATAGGTTTTTTGGAGAAATTTATAGGCGGGAGGTAAGAGTAGGATGAAGATTCTAACAGATCAGGTACGGATTATCCATCAACGCCGCCGCTTGATGCAGCACGCCGTAACACCAAAAACGCCTCCTTCAACTCCTGCCGAACGACGCTCTCCGGTTCAGCGAGGAGCAGTGTCTGATACGCGTCAAGAAACTGAATCCGGAGCCGATGAAAGAGGTGGAGAAAATGGCGTAAAAACCCGATACAATCTAAAATCACCATCTCAATCCCACCAGTGCTTTCGTAGATTGATGCGGCATACGCACTGACCTCAACCTCAATGGTATCAGTCGTGATGAAGATGTAGTTATCAACCCGCTTACCGATATCGGCTATCTTCTGTAGTGCCCTATCAATATCGCCGCGTTCCACCCGCTTCGCCTTCATTTCATAACCGGTAATGACCTCTTCATCATCTATCAACGTGATCTCTAAATCGCCACTCGCACCTGTCTGCTTATCCGCAGCTGTATGACTATAAAGCGGTTGGGCGCGTTCTCCCAGAAATGTCTCTGCGGCTTTATAGGCTGCGGCGACCACCAGAACGGGCAATCGGCTCGTATGTGGACACTGTAAATGTTGTTCAATAAGCGTCACAATCGCCTCAGCGGATAACGGAAGTTCGCTTTCCGAATTACGACTCGGTGTAAGCAGGACTTCTAACCTTTGGCGGTTCTCATTTCTGAGAGACAAAAGAGACCTCACAATTTCTGCCAAGAGTGCCGCCGCGGAGATATTTCCTTTTTGGACATCATCAAGGAGGTGCAAAAGGGTTTCATAGAGTTCAGGAGGGTTCCCGACTAAGTTAACTTCAGGCGTGAGAACGATGTCCCTGTTCCGCAGAGCCGGTGTTAGAAAAGCCGTCGTCGAGTTGCAAGGCAGGGCGTGCTGGACAATGAAAGGACCCACATAAGTCTCATCATACGTCCGTCCAGAATACGCATCATCGCTTCCAATCGCTGTATAGGGTTTCCGAATATCGACTGCAGGGTTATGGACTTTCGCCAAAAGACAAGCCATCAGAAATCGCGTGCCTGATCGGTTTCGGGGGTTGCGACAAATATATTCGATTTGCTCGGTAACCTCAGACGTTAGGTCTGTCTCCGCTTCCGATACCCTCTTTAGGGCTATATCAAGGAGTTCTGAAGGGTCTGGCATGGAAACTCCTTCTCAGCGGGATAGTTCGTCCATAGCACCTCGCGGCGGGGGGCTTTCGAGGAATGACACATCTTAACGGGTGCTTCAATACGGTTCCAGTTGCTGTATAACGCATCCATTAGCTCAGAGTCGTAAGAAGACAACGCAACTTTCCCGTCTACATTCTGTAGCACATCCGCCAATGCGCTATGTTCAGCGTCCGTCATTTCATAGGCATAGGCATTTTCGTCACGCCGTGAATCGTGGGGGTAGGGCGGGTCACAGTAAAAAAGCGTCTCTGGGCTATCGTAACGCTTGATGACATCAATCGCCGTGTCGCTCTCAATCTGGACGCGTAGCAGCCGCTGAGCGATTTCAGAAAGTCCCTCAACACTTCCGAGCCATCGAGACACAGCACCTGCCATACCTGCCCGGCTTGTTAATCGACAATGCGCCCATCGTCCCGAACTCGCTTTTTGTGCGAGTCCTGTTCTCACCTGTCTCGCGCGAACAAAGAACCGCCGCGCCCGTTCTAAACCCGAAGCACCACTCGCATCTGAAATCGCCTTTTCAAATTCCGCTTTAGAAAACGGGGTCAATCCGATTGCCTCAAGCAACGCCTCTTTCTCGTCGCGAAGCACCTGAAAGAAATTAACCACCTCACCATCGATATCGTTATACGTTTCGACAGGTGAAGGATCACGGTTAAGGAGAACCGCGGCAGAACCACCAAAAGGTTCACAATAATGCTGACAGGACGGCAGCAACGGAAGCAGCCACTTGAGATGACTAAATTTTCCGCCATACCAACCAAAAGCAATTACATGTCGCATTTCATCGCTCTCCTCAAATAGGGACGGGATTCAGCAATTGGGACAGAGATAGGTTCTCACCTACCAAGTTATGTAGAGTATATCACAAAAGGCAGGCAATTGCAAGTCTTCAGTCCGCAGATATCGAGGCTATTTGGTTTTCCGCTTTTTAGCCCGATTTTAGACCCCCAGGCCCGGTAGGGTTTTTGGTAATACAAGGAATGGATTTAGTCTAACCCCAGACTAAATCCGGTATTTCTGCGGATTGCTTGGGTGTTTCTGCGGATTTCTGCGATGTCTATAGAAAATGGGATCTACAACTTCTTGCCCTCCAGCGAAGTGCTATGTGCACAAATAGGTGGTTTAGGTTAGATTATAACATTTTTGAGGTAGGAGGGAATTCCGCTTCCCGACTCTTTTGGTCCCTTCGATTCCCGACATAGATTGGTAGGATGGAATTCCGATTCCCGGCCTCTTAACTGAAAACTGAAAGCCAACGCAGTGAGCGTACTGATAACTGATAACCATTTCACCACAGAAATTTGACCGCTTTAACCGCCATGAGATTTTTCAAAAACACTTCCCAACCCCGTTGCAGCTTAGGTTTTTAGTCAATTTCAAGAAACCCAAAAATTCTGTTATTTTCTGTGGTATTTGTTTTTTCTTGTTTCACCACAAACCTTGGCGGAATCAACCCTTTCGGCTATCTCACCATTGATCTGAACCCCAATAACTCCTTTTGGCACGCACACCGAAATACACTTATTTTCCGACACCGCAGCAATTACCAATTTACCCAAAAAATCGGGTGTCAGATTTTCGTTGAACAGGGTGATAAACGGATGGCGGGTGAAATTACCTACAACTTCAATTCTATCTCCGACGACGAATTTACGGCGGAGAGCCACTTCTACTTTGGAGTCGTCGATAGCCTGCCGAGGGGTCAGGCGGTGTTCACGAAGTTGGCATGCCGTTTTGAACCGAGTCATCCAGATTTCGCACAGTTTAATTGATGGAGATTTATGCTTCTGCGGGGTTACCAGATCCTGAGAAACTGAAACATAACGAGTTCAAGGTTCTCAAGCGAAGATGCTGAAGTTCACGAAATATAGCATTCGTTTGATCCAGCTTTTAAGGTTAAGTAGTGTCGTGAATTTATGGTGTATTAGTGAGGCGATTAAGGTGACGTGTAACAAAATCCTTACTCTCAATGTCTGGTTGCCCTTGTCGTGCATAGAATGAAGAAAAGCGTGATACAATATCCTTTACAAAAGGAGGGGATATTTGGATTATAGGTTTTCCAAATTCTTTTCCAAAACTGTCTTCGTCATGAGCCGTCAGTTTTCTGAAATTGAGAAATCCGCCATTAAAAGAATGAGCCTCCGGCAGCCAATGATAGTAATCCGTATGGTTGTTATTAAAAATAACTTTGAGTTTATCTTCCTTTTTCCGTTTCTGTTTAATACCTTCCAACGCCTTGTCTACAATATTATTTTCTTTTTCAATTTCAACAAGGAGAATCCGGTCTGTTTTAAATTTTCCGTTACTTCTAATCACAAGATCACAAGCTGGACTTAGAACTACAAACGGTTGGTTACTAACATTCTTTTTGACAATACTCCCGGTTTTGATATCCTCCGACATTGGAGGGCATAGGTAGAACTCTTCTGGAAAGAAGCGCTCTTGACCATCGTCAAGCAAATGATATAGATGGCTGAGTGTATAGCGCGTTAAAGCTCGTTGTGTTTTGTTCTTCCCATCTTGCTTACTATGTTCGATCCATTTGTCAATTTGGGGGAATATATTTTTTTTGAATACGTCACTAAGGTGTGTTTCCATTTCCCCCCGACTGCCCATGATATCGGTTAAGCCAGTCTCATAGATATCCCAAAATAGATCTAAAAGTTCATAGTACCCAATGTCACCTTTTATGAAGACTTTGACCCCTTCAAGACTATCATCTATATCGCCCTCATTGGCTGTAAATATAAAAATTGGGATACGGAAAAACGATCTTCTAATATCTTCGATAAGTTGATTTCCGGCACCGACTTGGTTCCCTAATCTCAAGTCAATAATCGCACCATCAATGGAGTTATCAAGTTTTTCCAATGCGTCATCACTCTTTTGGCATACAATTGGATCAATATCTCGTTTTGTATTGCTCTTGTACTCCTCAAGCATCTCTCTAAAGGTTTCAATATCTTGCTCTCTGTCTTCCACAATAAGCAGTCGTAATTTGTTCAATTTTGATCCTCCGTTTTAGGTTCGAGTATGAAATGGGCACCATCTTCAGATTCAACCGCTTTTAGCCGAAGACCGTTTCGCTCTGCAGCTTCTCCAGCTATTGCCAATCCTAATCCTGTCCCCTCTGTTTTGGTAGAGAAGTCAGGTTCAAAAATTACTTCGCTTCTAATGTGTTCAGACTTAATTCCTGGACCGGTGTCGCGATAGTGAATAGAATCCAAGGAGTCACCATCCATTTTGAGTTCAATAGTGATTTTCCGAATAGGAACTTTCATCTCAGAAATCCAATAAACACTGTTATCAATGAGATTGGTGAAAATCACGCGTATATCCTGATCCCAACCGGAGAAACTGAAATCGTCAGGCACTTCGATTTCGGCAAATATTTCCTTGGTTTCCATCTCACTTTCAAAGAGAACAAGTGCTTGCTGTATCGCTTGCTTTAACTTAAATGTCTTTCTCGCCCTTCCTCTTCCTGTCGCTAATGGATCAATTTTCTTAAAGAGGTCTCTCAATAATTCCGCATTATTAGCAATTCCATTAACAACCTCCATAACTTTTTCAAAGTCCACCGAACCCCTATTTTCCTTAAATAATTTATACCTGCGCCTAAGATATGGTATCCAATCTCGGAAATAGCCGAGAGCGTGTCTGCCTTCATGATGGATTACATTAACGATTTTTCCCAGAGTAGCTTGTCCCTGATAAATAGCAACAACTCGGCTGACTTTCTCAACCTTCTTGTTTTTATCATCTTCCTCCTGATTGATGAGATCCATAATCTCGTCAGTAGTTGCTCCTTTAACTTTATCCTTGGTGAGTTGCTTACGTACATTTTTTTTCAACTCATTCAACGAACCAAGATCTTTCAAATTACGTTCCACTTCGAGAGTGGGTCGATTCAAGTCTTCCTTTCTTCTATACTCATAACGCCGCATTTCAAGTTGTAATATAACCCTCATTGTGACTTTATTCAACTGGTCGAAAGCCTCATTTTCTTTAAGTCCGTCTCTGGCACTTTTCTCAATCAACTTAGACTGTTTATCCGACTGAATCTGAACATAACCGATCGCTTGATTACTGCTAATACAACGTGTTGGCATATTAACACGCCGGCTATTCAGTTTCAACCAATCAAAGCCTGGATCGCCTAATGGTCGAATACGGAATCCGTTTCGATAAACACCGATGCCGTTGTATGCATCCAAGAGTCTCTTAACTTCAGCCTTTCCCAGATCCTTGCCGGATCCATCCCTAAGTCCACGATTAATAAGGGAATCAAGAGCATCGCTATCACGGTCATATACCCGGATGTCTATATCAAGTTCACCGCAGCCAGTCGGTTCTTTTAAATCAAATTCAATCTTTTCCTCTACCATATTTGGGGCTTTTTGGGATGAATATGTCAGCGTCCCTTTACCGTCTTCGCTAATTTTGCCCGAAATCTTGTAGTCAAAAAGCTCGAAAAGGACATAGGGTTCAATAGTTTCCTCATGGTCCCCTAAGTCGTGCGGGAAATCATCTACCGTCAAGTTTATATTAAACTCGTCACTATTGAAAATGGCACTCACAGGAGATTTTAGTTTCTTTAGTTCGTATTGAAGATTTCTGAACGTTTTTTTGTCCCATCGATTAATATGTTCTTCAGACATGTTGATGGTTAGGCGCGTCCCGTGTTGTTCAGTCACTTCTGTTGTTTCAATGAGGATTGGCACATCATCTAAATATTCTGCCTTTTCAAAATCTTTCCATTGGAGATAAGCAGTTGTTTTCTCACCTATGAGATTGACAGTTTCAAGAAGCATATCTTCGCCAAGAATAGATGCAGCGTAACGTCCCACGCCTTTATTCCCTTGTAAAGGCCTGCCATTAGGACTGCTATGTCTTTTTATCTTATCCTCGGTTGATGGCACCAGCCACTTGTTGATAACATCTTCTCTATCCATTCCATGCCCATGGTCAGAGATGACGATGGAATGTCCAATTCGGTCAAGAGACTTCTTGAATTCTATGTTCACATCGGGAGAATCGGCATCATAAGCATTTTTTACTAACTCAACGACAGCCGCATAATTATCCTGAATAAGATCTTTACCGATGGTTAAAATGTGTCGCCCCGCGGGTCTGATTTTATAGGTTACGTCATCGTTCATTGCCAATTCTCCTTTAACCTTTACGCTATTATTTGACACAAAAGAAAAGGGACAGCATTACCGATCTGACGGTAAGCGGTAGTGCGATAGGATCGTCCATTACGACTCTCAAAATAATAGTCATCTGGAAATGTCTGTAGTCTTGCTGCTTCTCTTGGTGTAAGAGAACGATTCTGATTAATATCTGGGTGAATGTAATAGTGTCCATCCATTGCGATGTGAGCAACAATAGTATGGGAATATGGTAAATCCCCTGCGACAACATTGAATCGATTAAGAAACGTGCTCTTGTTCTTATGGTTTTGTAGTCTTTCGTGAAGTTCATTATACTGAAGCCGAACCTTTTTCTCATTCCAGAGTTCAACAGCAATTCTATAAATTTCAAGATCTATCTCGTTGTGGAATCGCGCTTGGTGGAATGTCACAGGTAGGTTATCATTGCGTATACCTACTTTACGCAACCACGGGTGGCAATTTGGGTCCACATTGCATGGGCCTAAAGTCCCTTCATTCGCTTTGATAGCAGGCAAATCTGAGAAGATTTCCTTTACAAGAACATCAGGTTCACATTTATCTGGCTCCGGGTAAAAATCCGTTGATTTTCCTCTCCTTCCAACGATAACAATTCTTTTTCTATTTTGCGGAACCCCATAATCTTTTGCATTAAGTGTTCTAAATTCTATTTTATATTTTGTATAATCATCACACTCTTGGAACAGTTCCAGCA
>JAPPMR010000944.1 GCA_028818995.1 Candidatus Poribacteria bacterium
GGGGATATACGATGTGGGAACTCGGCAATTATGCTGCTGCTGTTGAATACTTTACTAAAGCTATTCGTCTCCATCCAAATGATCCCATCACATACTACAATCGGGGTGTTGTGAAAGGTAAATTAGGACAACACATTGATGCGATTGAGGATTACGATATCACTATCAGGTTAAAACCTGATTTAGTTGAGGCATACAATAATCGGGGTGTTATGAAAGGTAAATTAGGACAACACACTGCTGCGATTGCAGATTATGATATCGCTATCCGACTAAAACCTGATGCTGCTGAGGCATACAATAATCGGGGAGATACGAAGAATGAGTTAGGACAACATTTATCTGCGATTGCCGATTTTAACACCGCCATCCGACTAAAACCCGATTATGCTGAGGCATACAATAATCGGGGAATTGCAAGGTTCGGTCTGCATCAATATATTGCTGCGATTTCCGATTGTGATATTGCTATCCGACTAAAATCTGATTATGCTAACGCATACATTAATCGGGGAAATGCAAGGTTCGGTCTGCATCAATATATTGCTGCGATTTCTGATTATGACATTGCTATACGGCTAAAACCTGATGATGCTAACGCATACTACAATCGGGGAATTGTGAAAAATTTTCTGGGTCGTACGTGGGAAGCAAAGCAAGATTTGCAAAAAGCATTGAAACTTGCAGAAAAGGTTGGTGATACAAGTCTTAAAACCGAAATTGAGTCAATGCTAAAAAAGATACGTTAGGTCTGCATGGATGCCTGGATTGGAAAAATAGATGGACGATGCCACAATAATTAATAAGGAAATTTAAACATGAGTATGCCTTCTACTTTAATCTTTGATAAATCCGTTTTGCAGTTATTAAGTTATGATGAGTGTCTGGAATTAAGTGAACGTTATTCTTATATTACCACTCCAGTTTTACTAATGGAAATTGTGAACGATCAATTGAAATATAGAGGGGACGATAAAAAGTCAGTTATTACAGACTCTCTGCTTTCAAAATTGAAAGCACACAGATATCTCATGGCTTTTTCTACTCTTAGTCACTTAGAACTTCTGTACACGGAATTAAGTACTGGTCGTAAAGTGCCGATGGAAGGAAAGGCCGTTCGTCCAGATATCCAAATAACTTCTACGCCCGGGGTAGGTCCTGGTCTTTATTTAGATTTATCTAACGAGTCTGAGGTATTTGATAGGTGGAAACATTCTGGACTAAACGATTTTGAACAAGAACTTTCCCAACGTTGTATTGAAAGTCTAAATGTCAAGGAAGACGATTGGGAAAAACTTAAAGAAATGCATGATTTTCCCGAATTTCCTCAAATTAGTGGAGAATATTTAGAAACATCTATGCCTGAATTGAAAATGGTTACTAAAGAATTCTGTGATCGTGAAGACGATGAGGGCAAATTTGAAAATTTAAGGTTGATTTTGAATAGTACTTTATCAAATGAAGATGTAAGGGCAAGAATTATTGAGAGATGGTTAGAAAAGGAAATGCTACATTTGAAATGTTTTTCACCATATTCTTATCATTGTCTTCAGGTTTTTGTTGCATTTTATATTGCGATTGAAAATAAATTGAAAATCAGTGAATCGAAATCAAGACAATGGCGAAAGAAAGGGAAAAATAAGATAGATTTCTCTAATTGGATGGATGTACTTTATTTGCTTTATTTACCCTTTTGTCAAACCTTTACATCAAATGACATATTTTTAAGTGAATTTGCGAAAATTTTCATATCATCTGAACAGAATTTTATTTCAGGTGACGAAATAAAGAGGAGTTGTTCAAATTCATAATACAAGCTCACCTACCAGAGAATTGGAACGGATAATTACGAATTGTTTGCAACTTTAATCCGATTTTGCACACGCGCGGGGCGTTTTCTGCTTGCGATTAATCAATTAACCATTTCCAAAGCGGTAGGTAGTTTTCAGGTTTTAGAAAATCTACGTCCATTTCTGTATCAATGTTCGTGCCCCAAACTTTGAAGTATTCAGCCTCATGTTCTCCAATTTGAAGGTGTAATTGCCGTTCGTTTTTGTACCATACTGCGGTTACATAGCCGTCTCCATCGCTGGAGATAGATGGCGTATCGCACCGATATCCAACGGAAGTGACAGAATCTAACAATGCGTTCATAATCACTTTCGCGTGCACTAATGTTAATTGGGTTGGTTTTTGTGAACCGCGTCCATCCCAGTTATCTTCCCGTTGTGATAGGATATCAAATTGCGCTGATATTTCACGCTTTTGCTTTTCGACTTGGACTTGCTGAGTTTATATTCGGCAGGTTCATAATTCTCAAGGCGCATATTGCAGACAAACCTCTCGTAGACTTAGAAACTACTTTACCATATCACAGCAAAAACATCAATAAATTCCGAATAAAAGCGTATAAGTTTTTAATTGGAAATGGACGCATCGGAGTGATGCTTATGGATTGTTCGCAACTTTGATACGATTCTGTGCCCGCGCAAGTGCTGCTTCTGCACGTGCCACGTCAATATCCGAAAAACGCTTTATGGTTATTGCTGTGGGCTTGGTTCTAAAGTCCATCCATTTTTAGTAGCAAGTGTGATTTGTAGCAACTTATTATGAATTTCAAAACGCTAAATATCTCGGTAATGGGACCCTGTTTATGGAATTGGTATAGCGTTCTCTAAAATCTATTCAAAAAGTTCTGCCACTGGACATGAAAACCCTGGGACGACATCCTCACCTGTTAAAGTGTCTTCATAGTTTAGCAGCGTAAAGTCTGTTTCAGAACGATAGACCATAACCGTTTTCATAATCGGTTCAATAACCCAAACAAGCCGTGTCCCCGCCTTCAGATAGGCTAACGTTTTTTCGGTAACATCATACTGCTTATCTGTCGGAGAAACTATTTCAATAGCGAGGTCAGGGGCATCAGCGAAACCTTTTAATTTATCTTCCGACAACCGTTCTGTTGATACAAACGCAATATCCGGTTTTACCACCCGATCACCTAATTGGAACGTCGTTTCCGCAATATATAAACGCCCTAATTTATTTTCGCGAACGTGCGATGTTAAAAGAAAATGGACGTTAGATCCTATTTCACCATGGACAATTGCTGCAGCTGCCATTGGCACTAATTCCCCTTTTACATACTCATAACCCTCTAAATCGTTTTCAAGAAATTCCGCCATCGTCATTGTACCGTGAGGTGACATTTCTTGCACAGATTCAGGGTTCGCTTGCGAATTGGACATCAGATTTCTCATAAGTTATACCATTTCCAAAGCGTTAGATAATTTTCAGGTGTTAGAAAATCTGCGTCTATCCCAGCTATCTTGCCGTTGAGATAGGATATCAAATTGCGCTGATATTTTACGCTCTTGCTTTTCGACTTGGGATTTACTGCGTTTATATTCAACAGATTCATAATTCTCAAGGCGTATATTGCAGACAAACCTCTCGTAGACTTAGAAATTATTTTAACATACCACAGCAAAAACATCAATAAATTTTAAATAAAAGCGTATAAGATTTTAAGTGGAAAATGGACGTATCGGAGTGGTGTTTATGGATTGTTTGCGACCTTAAGCCGATTTTGTGCGCGGGCAAGTGCCGCTTCAGCACGTGGGCGATTCAGGTCGGGGGCATCTGCTGCAAGTTGTTCTTTGGCACGTTCAAGTGCACTTTCAGCACGTGCCACGTCAATATCCGATGCCCATTCTGCTGTTTCAACTAATGCAGTAACACCAGTGCGTAGCACTTCAAAAACGCCTCCACTTGTCGCGATTGACCGAGGCGTTCCCGATTCTTGTACCCGTATTTCACCGACATCTAATGCTGTGAGGAAAGGGATGTGTCCATATAGAATCTGGAAGTTACCTTCGATTCCCGGCGCGTTAACGCTGGTCACATCGCCTTCAAAAATCAATTTTTCTGGTGTGCGTATTTCAAGGTGAAAACTTCTATTTAGCATTTTTTAACCTTGCGCCAAGCGTTCAGTTAGGTTTCTCTTGGCAAATAATAATTATTCACGTAATCCGTTTTGCCAGTATGAAGATTAAAAAATAAATTGGGTAATTTGGCGAGGTTAGGAAACCTCGCCAGCAGAGATGTACAGATGCTGCTGGCGAGGTTTCCTAACCTCGCCCTCTACCGAAATATTTATTTAAACTTCATTTTGGCAAAACTACATGCAGTCTATAAGTTGGGTTTCGCTGGCGCTCTACCCAACCTACGAACTAATCCGCTGCTTCTTCTAATTCTGCTTCTTTTGCCTGCTCAAATGCTTCGTCAATCGTGCCGATATAGCGCAGCGACTGTTCAGGCAGCTCATCGCAATCACCGTTAAGAATTGCTTGGCAGCCTTGCACGGTGTCCTCAATTTTGACATATTTACCCGCGCGCCCAGTGAAACGTTCAGCTACAAACATCGGTTGTGTGAGGAACATCTCTATCTTTCGCGCCCTATTGACAACCAACTTCTGATCATCCGACAATTCATCTACACCGAGGATAGCAATAATATCTTGCAGGTCTCCATATTCCTGTAACACCTGCTTGACTCTAAACGCAGTCTGATAATGTTCTTCACCGATAATCTCTGCAGTTAGAATACGCGAACTTGACGTAAGTGGATCTACTGCGGGGAATCTCCCCTTCTGAACGATGCTTCGTTCCAATCGTGTTACCGCGTCAAGGTGCGCAAACACAGAGACCACAGCCGGATCGGTATAATCATCAGCGGGGACATAGACTGCTTGGAATGAGGTGATTGACCCGTGTTGTGTAGAGGTAATTCGTTCTTGCAGTTCGCCCATTTCTGTTGCGAGTGTTGGTTGGTAACCGACAGCGGAAGGCATACGACCAAGAAGTGCTGACACCTCACCGCCTGCCAATGTGAAACGGAAAACGTTGTCAATAAAGATAAGAACGTCTTGTCCCTGTTGATCGCGGAAGTATTCCGCCATAGAGAGCCCGGCAAGTCCAACGCGGAGACGTGCGCCTGGTGGTTCATTCATCTGTCCGAACACCATCGCTGTTTTGTCAATAACACCGTATTCGTCAAGTTCAAGCCAGAATTGATTACCTTCACGTGTGCGTTCACCGACACCACAGAAAACGGAATAACCACCGTGTTGTGTTGCGATGTTATAAATCAGTTCAGCGACCAGAACGGTTTTGCCGACACCAGCACCGCCGAAGAATCCGACCTTTCCACCCCGAACAACAGGTTGGATTAGGTCAATAACTTTGATGCCTGTTTCTAACATTTCGGCAACTGTGGTAAGTTCAGCCTGTGGTGGCGGGGGTCTGTGGATAGAGTATCGTTCGTCTTCACCGACATCGCCTCTTTCATCAATAGGTTGCCCTGTAACGTCGAAAACGCGCCCGAGCACTGCATCACCGACAGGGACAGTGATGGGGCCGCCTGTATCTGTTGCGAGTGTGCCGCGCACTAATCCATCGGTTGTGTCCATAGCGACTGCACGCACACGATTTTCGCCTAAGTGCTGTTGAACTTCAAGTACCAACTCGCTTCCGTCGTAACGTTGAACTTTAACAGCGTTTAGGATATCCGGCAATTTGCTTTCCGAAAAATCTATGTCTACCCGTGCGCCGACAACTTCTAATATTTTTCCTTGGTTCATGAGAGATTCCTTTTTTTATGGCACGCGGCGCGTGCCTGCTACTGCTATGTCCACTTTCAAATTGTGAGCTACAACTATAGTCGGGAATCGGAGTTCCCTCCTACAATATGAAACATTTCTGTAGGAGCGATCTCCGAATCGCGACCTACAATTCAAAATGAACGCTTCACTACCTTTATCCTTCCAGTGCCGCTGCGCCACTGACAATTTCCGATATTTCCGTTGTAATCTGTGTTTGACGTGCCCTGTTCCGTTGTAGCACTAATTCGTCAATAAGTTCCTTCGCCTTCTGTGTGGCGTTTTCCATTGCTGCCATGCGCGCTGCTTGTTCCGCCGCGTTTGAGTCCAAAAGCACCTTCCACATTTGCATGTTCAAATGCTTACCGAGCAACATTTCAAAGAGTTCCACCTGTCCCGGTTCATAGGTATAGTCTAAAAAAAGCGTATCACCTTCAGGTTCTATCGGTTCTAATGGCAGAAGTTGTTCAACGAGCACCGTTTGAAGAATAGCAGATTTGAAGTTATTGTAGATAACCTCAACCTTGTCGATCTGTTTGTCAATATAGAGGTGTTCAAATTCATGGACAACGTCAACAGCCGTTTGGAATTCAAGTTGGCGGAAGATATTAATATACGAATCTGTGATGTCGTATCCGCGTCTGTCAAAATGCTCTTGTGTGCGTCTACCGATGCAGATAAGCGTCACGTCAGCACCGCTTTCTTGATAGTGTTGTATACGTTCTGTGGTTGTTCGGATGACGTTGCTGTTGAAACTACCACATAACCCACGATCACCAGAAACAGAGATGATACAAGCATGTTGGACATCTCGTTCTTCAAGCAGTGGATGTGTCAACGCCTCTGCCTCAACGTCCATCTGTGAGATGAGGTGTCCGAGGATCGTGTTGAGTTTATCCGCGTAGGGACGCGTTGCAGTGATATTTTCTTGGGCACGACGTAGTCGCGCTGCAGCAACAACACGCATCGCATCTGTGACTTGCTCAATGTTTTTAATGCTGGCGATACGGCGCCGAATTTCTCGTAATGTTGCCATGGTTATTCACCTTCTGTCGGTGTTTCCTCTGCTTCTGTGCCTGCGTCCTCTGCTGTTGGCACTTCCTCAATTTGCGGTTGTGCTGTGGGTGTATCACTCCAATTTTCTTTGAATGCCTTTGCTGCAGCGTGCATGGTTTCAAGCAATTCATCACTCAGCAAACCTGTTTCTGCAATTTCAGAGAGGAGTTCCGCATGATTCCTGTCAAGGTATTGCAGGAATTCGGCCTCAAACCGAGCCACTTCCGATTCAGGAACATCGTCTAAGTAACCATTAGTTCCACAGAAGATAGAGGCGACTTCTCTTTCAACAGGCATCGGCTCGTATTGAGGTTGTTTCAGCAATTCTACAAGTCGTGTGCCACGTAGGAGCATAGATTGCGTTAATGCATCCAGATCCGATCCGAACTGTGCAAAGGCAGCGACTTCTCTGAAACTTGCAAGATCAAGTTTTAGTGTGCCTGCAACCTCATCCGATTTCATTGCTTTGACCTGTGCATCGCCTCCGACACGGGAAACAGACGTACCGACATCAATTGCGGGTCTCACGCCTTGGTTAAACAGATCCGTTGTGAGATATATCTGTCCATCTGTGATGGAGATAACGTTTGTTGGGATGTAAGTTGTCAAATCACCTTCAAAGATTTCAATAATCGGTAGTGCTGTGAGAGAACCACCGCCCAAATCGTCGCTCAGTTTCGCAGCGCGTTCTAACAGGCGTGAATGTAGATAGAACACATCACCAGGATATGCTTCACGTCCCGGAGGTCTGCGTGAAAGCAGCGACATTTGGCGGTACGCCCACGCATGTTTTGTCAAGTCATCGTAGATGATAAGTGCGTGTTTACCGTTATGACAGAAGTATTCCGCCATTGATGTGCCTGAGTAGGGAGCAAGATATTGCAGCGGTGATGGCGCACTTGCAGGTGCTGAGACGATGGTCGTGTATTCCATTGCATTATGTTCGCGAAGGGTATTCGCAACTTGCGCCAGCGTAGACCCTTTTTGACCGATAGCGACATAAAAGCAATAAACATCTGTGTTCTTCTGGCTGAGGATTGCGTCTATTGCGATTGCAGTTTTACCAGTTCGACGGTCACCGATAATGAGTTCCCGCTGTCCTCTGCCAATCGGTGTCAAACTATCAATGGCTTTTAAGCCAGTGTAAAGCGGTTCGCTAACGGGTTGTCGTTGGACAATGCCTAACCCTTTCTGTTCCACGGGGAGTCTGTGTTCAGTTTGAATGTCTCCCAAGCCATCAATGGGTTGTCCGAGGGCATCAACGATCCGTCCGAGGAGTGCCTCTCCGACAGGCACTTCAGGCAGTCTATTTGTGCGTTTAACGGTATCGCCTTCATGTATAAGTTGGTCTTCACCGAACAGCACACAACCGACGTTGTCTTCTTCAAGGTTAAAAGCGATGCCGTAAATATCGTTAGGGAATTCAATCATTTCGCTTGCCATTGCGTTGGCAAGCCCATGCACCCGTGCGATACCATCACCGACTTCCAGCACAGTGCCAGAGTCATAGACATCTACGTCTTGTTCAAACTGTTGCAGCTGCTGTTTTAGTATATTAGATATTTCGTCCGGTCGGACTTCTCTTGCCATATTTTCAATCCTCTGGAGTCGTAATTGTCTTCATTCATAAGGGAAACCTGCGAATTTCGTGTTAATCACTTCTGCTAATAGATATGTCGTAGGTCGGGTAGAGCGCAGCGAAACCCGACTTTGTAAGTTCCTTGTTGGGTTTCACTACCACCTCGCTGGAATGTGTAGGTATGTAATTTCCAGATATATTGGGTATCATCACTCTCTTTCTTTGATTCGTTCTACCCAACCTACAAGGGATTGTATATATTTTACCCTTTTGCGAGTTGTCGTTTTAAACGTTGGAGTTGTGTCGTAACACTTG
>JAPPMR010000313.1 GCA_028818995.1 Candidatus Poribacteria bacterium
TAGGTAGGATGTATTCGGATGCGTACCGTATTGATCATCTATCTCACCTGTACCAAGTTCTCGCATCAGTCTATCCACTGCCCATGTGTCCAATCGCGCAATGGGTAAAGCGATGGTTTCAATGAGTTCTTCCTGTGCCTTTCTGCTTGTCTCTAAAGCGGATGTTCGAATTTGTCCAAGTTGTTCAACGATCTGACGGAGGAAGTGTGTGGTTTGTAGTGCTTCTTTTTCAAAGCGGACAAGGTTCGCATTAAGTCTTGATTTTTCCTCTTCTGTGAATCCTTGCTTTTCTCGTTTTCGGTTGCGATCCACCTGTTTTTTCTGGCGTTCAGAGAAATCGCGCTGCGCTCTGTGTAGCGAATCAATTTGAGAACGGGTTGTAGAGAGTCCTGTCAACGTTGTAGCAAGCGATTTAAGGTCATCTTTTATACCGTGTACACCGTGATAGAAATCTGCATCTAAATCTACCAAAATACTCCGATCAATGGAGAGTAATAGTTTGCGTCCTAACTCTTCAAATTCAATAATATCATTAGATAATCCCCGCCTCAATCCATGTAAAGTTGGTGTTCCAGGGGAATCGGTTGCTGAACCGACAATATCTTGTCCAATACCTTCCATAAACGCGCGCATGCCGGCTAACCCTTGGAAATGCGCGTCAACAGCAACAAATAGAACAGAACGACCAGGGCGATATTCTGGTTGCCCAAACAAACGGGCAAGTTCCATCAGAACAGCAATCCCACCAGTGGGGTCAGCGCCGGGGGCGATTGCCGGAACGACAGACATAGAATCGTAGTATGCGGTGATGACAACCAGTTCATCACGCAAAACGGGATCGCCACCCTCTAAAAAGCCACGGATATTTTGACCGACGCGCCGTTCCCACGTCATTTTACCACGCAAACGGACATCAACTTTTTCACTCGTAGCGAGAAGATTCTTTAATTCAGCTGCATCTGTTTTAGAAATCCAAAATCGGGGAATATTTGCTGGCACAGTGAGGAATTTGTTCTCTGCTTCACCGCGAATTGTTGTATCGGGTTCTATAAAAATAACAGCGGCTGCACCAAGCATCGCAGCGTTGATCCATCGGGTTCCTGAGTTAAACTCTGCAAGTACGATTGCGCCTTTGGGGATAAAGATATCAGATTCGCTTGCAGCGATGAATTCACCTGTTTCGTCAATTTGACCATCCTTGTTGTTATCAATACCATCTGTTGCATCGCCGGGAATTTCGTCTGTCCAACCATCGGCATCGTTATCAATGCCATCTGTCGCCCAGCCGAGAATCTCTGATAACAGTGGAATTTCACCGTATTCGTCTACGGTACCATCTTCATTGTTATCAATGCCATCGGAGGCTTTCTGCAGATGTCCGTTAAGCACATCATCGGTTATACTCGCCTTTGTAACGCGAAAACGTCTTGCCAGCGAAGCCAGTGTATCACCTTCTTGAAGCCTGTACCAAAAACCACCAACGTCACTTCCGTTGAAATCAGCAAGTTGTGCATCGTCTCCGTAAAATAACGGGCCGGTAAGACCACCCGTTGGGATAAAGACTGTGTTTCCCTCCACAACAGGTGTGGGTAAATATTGGTTGTGTGGGTTTTCTGCAATGGTTGTTAGAGGGACAGCATAGTTTTCTGCAATTTCTTCAAGAGTTTCTCCAGCTTCAACGGTATGCTTAACACCATCGGCAAGCAGAGATGTCCGGACAAGGTTCGGCCACAACGGTTTGAGCGGGAACGTGTGTAACACCGTGCCATCAACGGATAGAATGTCAATAGCACTATTACCGTGATCAATCGGGACTGTAACAGAAAATTCACGGCTCTCAACATTCTTCAATCCCATTTCAACAAAACGGTCAAAAATATATTTACTTCCATTTGCTGCTTGCGGATAACCTGTAACGCGGCTTTCCAGGCTTGATAATCGTGCAAGGTCTTTCCGAATGTTACGGATAGAGAGTTCATCTCGTATTTGGATTGCAGCTTCGGATAAACCCAACGTTTTTTTGCCTTCTGCTGCATATCCGAATGAGACACAACTCAGAAAGACTAATAGATGTATTGCGATATAATATTTAATTCTCATGTAATTTCCCCGATTTTTATGTTTCGCTTCTTTTGTTAGTGTACCAAATTTGACAATTATTGTCAACATAAATAATGTGTAACATCATTCTCAATGTTAGAGTAAAGCGAAAACGTATTTACTATGGATACTTCTCGTTATAAATTTGAAGTTTGGAACAGAAATCTAATAAAATTCTTTTTTAATAAAAAATAAGACAAAAAAGTTTGCATTTAATTAAATTTTGTGTTAAACTATATTTCACATTTTTATTGAACTTCGTTTCTTGTAAAGAGATTTTGTATCAGAATCTTCTAAATTATGCTTTTTTATTTTAACGTTATGAAAGGAAATTAAATATGAGTGAAGAAGTCATCTCACGAATAAAGCAACGTCGGCGTGAACTTAAAATGACGCAAACCGAATTAGCGAAGGCAGCAAATTTGACGCCTGCAGCTATTTCTCAATTTGAGTCAGGAACTCGAAAACCCTCCTTTAATACACTTTCCAGTTTATCTGATGCCTTGAAGGTCACAACAGATTATCTGCTTGGTAAAAAGGATCGGGATCCCAAAGACTTAATGGCCGATCCGAGGGTCGATGTGATGCTCAGAGGAATGATGGGCTTTACGGAGAAAGATAAAGAAACCCTTTATGAGTTCTATAAATTCCTCAAGACACAAGCGGAAACAGAAACACCGAGTGAAGGTTCCGCTGATGGTGAATAATCGGTTGCAATATGCGAAGGGCAGTCCCGCTGCAGCGGCGTGGGGCATCCTTCGCGATCTTAAAGTCCAAGATTTTCCGATAGATCCAAGACAAATCGCGACAAAACTCGGTATTGTAATCTGGGAACGTGAACTTCCCGACACTTGTGACGGTTGTCTGATGCGAGTTGAGAATGCGTGGGGTATTCTTATCAACACGCGCATCCGATCAGAATCTCGCCGGAATTTCACTATAGCGCATGAAATCGGGCACTATATGTTAGAGCGCGATACTGTTGATTCTTGTTCAATGGATGAACGATTGAATTTCATGATTGCAGAACAGGGTGAAGACACCGAACAAGAAAAATCTAACAAACAAGCGTATCTACAAAGTGAGCAGCGAGCGAATCAATTCGCTGCTGAATTGCTGATGCCGACCCCCATCTTTTCGGCAGATTCTTCCTTACATTCGCAGGTAGGGTTGCCAGCGATTACTGAGCTTGCTTCGCAGTACGGCACGTCTTTAACAAGCACAGGGATTCATTATACAAGGTTGTCCAGATTTGTTTGTGCGATTGTGTTTTCGGAGGAAGGCGTTATTCGGTATTTTGCTTATTCTGACGGGTTTCGTGATAACAAGGATTGCTATCTGGTGAGTGGACAACCGCTTCATCCGAAGGCGTTAGCGTCTCAGTTTAATAATGGCACAAGCGTTGGTGAGTTAACGGGTGAAGTGCCGTTAAATTATTGGTGCAAACCGAGAGAATCGCGAAGGAGTGAAAACAAGTCGGAGCGTGTTAACTACAAGATTTTTGAACATTCACGGCGAATTCCACGCACGAAACAGGTAATAACTTTTCTCCACCTTCTCTGCTGATTTCCCAAAACCTCGCTGCGGACAACATGTCTCTTTAGATCAAATTTAACTTTAATTCAATGACTAATCCGATACAGATTCACTGCGGACAATTTCCGCAACTTGCAAGGCAACATCTGGCAATTCTACAATAACAATGTTCCATACAATTTCGAGATCTACACCAAAATAATGGTGAATAAGTCTATCTCTGACTCCAGCCATACTTTTCCAAGGAACGTTTGGATATTGGTCACGAAATTCCATAGAGAGATTTTTGACTGCTTCGCCAATAACTTCAAGATTACGGATTACGGCATCTTGGGTTTTCGTATCTGTCAGAAATATTTCATACGTCATGCCATTTATATAGACTTTGATCCGTCGTACTGCCTCTTGAATATCGCTCAGGAATTCTGTATTTGTTCTATTAGACATAGATGATACTCTCTCTAATTGACTGAGCAATATGTGGGTGTCGAATGCTTTGGAGTGCATTTTCAGTGAGAA
Source organism: Candidatus Poribacteria bacterium (assembly GCA_028818995.1). The sequence goes on from JAPPMR010000313.1 coordinate 4,156, forward strand.
GGTCTACCGGTCTTCCAAGAATTTCTTCAAGATAGTCCGCAAGTTCCATGAACTTGAAACCTATTGGACGATCAAATTCAACGATGATATCAACGTCACTTGTTGATTCGGTGGATGTCCCTTTTGCATAGGACCCGAACAAACCTACCCTCTTAACACCGTATTCTGAGGCGAGATATTCCGATTTTTCCGACAGAATCTCTGTAATTTTCTCTCTGGTTAATATCATCAGTTTTCCCTTAGATGCTCCAAAAACGCTTCTGCTGTCAGAATTTCCACGCCTAATTCAACTGCCTTATCATATTTGGAACCCGCGCCTTCACCAGCAATAAGATAATCTGTTTTTCCTGTTACACTTGATGTAACTTTTCCACCGCGTGTCTTAATCTGTGTTGATGCCTCTGTACGCGTCATATCCGTAAGGCTGCCTGTAACAACAAACGTTTTCCCACTAAAAAAAGTGTCTTCTAAAATCTTCGGTGCTTTGACAATCTCTTCGGTAAAGCATCGCAAACCCGCCGCTTTTAACTTTTCAATCAGAGGACGGTTTTGTGCAAAGAAGGTAGAAACGCTCTCCGCTATTTGCGGACCGATCCCTGGAATTGCCTCAATAGCCTCTGCATCGGCTTGGCTCAAACCTTCTATAGATAAAAAGTGATCAATTAAAAGTTCTGCGACAGTTTCTCCGACATGAAAGATGCTCAATCCGACCAAAACTTTTGCTGCGGGTGCGTCCTTGCTATGCGAAATTTGATGCATAAGGTTGCCTGTCAACCCCGGTCCCATCCGCTCTAATTTACCCACTTCTTCTGCTTTTAGAGTGTAGAGGTCTGCGACATCATGAACAAGTTCGTTATCTACTAATTGATTAACTGTAGCAGGTCCGAGTCCTTCTATTTCAAGGGCGTTTCGGGAAGCAAAGTGTGCAATTCGGCGTTTCAATTGCGCCGAACATCCCGCATTCACACAGCGGACTGCTACTTCAGTCTCAGAACGTTGAACGGGCGTATCACACGTTGGACACAAATCGGGAAATTGGAAGGCAACCTCATTCCCTTTGCGTTTTTCTTTCAACACATCGTTAATTTTGGGGATAACATCTCCTGCACGTTCAAGAACAATCGTATCTCCGATGCGAATATCTTTATTAGCAATTTCCTGCTCATTGTGCAACGTGGCATGTGTAATCGTAGCACCAGCGACTTTTACTGGTTCCAAAATTGCGACAGGAGTCAACACACCTGTGCGTCCTACCTGCACCTCAATCTGTTCAATAGTCGTAATTGCTTGATGCGCAGGAAACTTGTAGGAGGTTGCCCAGCGAGGACTTTTAGCTGTCGAACCGAGTTCGTTCTGCTGTGCAATATCGTTAACCTTTACGACAATCCCGTCAACTTCATAAGGTATTTCTTCACGTTTTTCTACCCATTGATTGTAATATATGATGACATCTTCAAGCGAGTTGTGGGGTTCTGTGTGTGGATTGCATTTGAATCCAAAACTTTTTAATTTCTCAAGTGCCTCAGTATGCGTTGCAAATTCAAGTCCTTCCACATAATTGAGTGAATAGATAAAAATATCTAACGGACGCGAGGCGGTAACAGAAGAGTCCAACGTGCGCACAGAACCAGCGGCGGCATTTCTCGGATTAGCGAAGGGAGTCTCACCTTCTGCCTCACGTTGTACATTGATATCGCCAAGTAGATGCTTCGGAATAAAAACCTCACCGCGCACCTCTAATACAGGCGGGACAGGATTATCCGCTGTTGAGGTGAGACGCAACGGAATAGCGCGAATAGTTCGCAGATTGCCAGACACATTTTCACCAAACTCGCCATCGCCGCGCGTTAGACCACGAACAAATATGCCGTCTTCATAGAGCAGCGAAACGCCTAACCCATCAATTTTTAACTCTGTAACGTATTCAACGGGTTCGTCTTCCAATAATTTCCGGACCCGCACACCGAAATCCAGCAACTCGTCTCTGCCAAAAGTGTTATCAAGACTGAGCATAGGGCTGCGGTGCGGTATCCGCGAACCTAATGCAACACCACCACCAACGCGTTGTGTAGGGGAGTCTGGCGGGATATCTCCTGGCGATGCCTTTTCAAGTTCCTCAAGTTGACGCATGAGCGCGTCAAAATCTGCATCAGAAATTTCGGGTTGGTCCTCAATATAGTATTTACGCTCATGGTAGCGGACCAGTTCTCTGAGTTTGTTTATGTCGGTATTCATTTTTTTTGGGAGTATCCTGTTTTTGGAATATATCTGTTTAATGAAACGTGTCATTTTACGGACAGATTACATAAAAAAAGGCGGAGCAAACTCCGCCTCTGTAATGGCAATGAATGATTCCGCTAAATCCAAAATTACTGATACACGTTGTTTGTTATCTGAACCAGGATTTTCAAGATTTGCAGAAGGTCAGGATTGCCGCACCAAATCTTTTGATAGTAGGACTACATTATCACTTTTTCATTTTTACACTTCCCCAACTAGTGGCAAGTTTTCCACGGGCGGATACAAGACCTCTCATACGGACAGTTGTTAACTGCTTGCGTTCACCAGCGTGCGACACATCTTCTATCCGATAATAGTAGACAGTATTCGGTTTAGCGGTAGTGTCTGTCCACGTGTATTCAGTCCGTTCACCTGTCGTGCCAGCACCTTGGATCATCTTTGGATTGACAACTTCAAACTCGCCATCTTTGCTTTGACTGCGGTAGATGTAAAATCCCGCATTGTCCACTTCAGATTCCGTTGTCCAATTCAGCACAACGCCAGCGTTTGTTTGCTCTGCTCGGAAAATAGATAACGTAACAGGTAAAGGTGTGTTATCACTGCGATATGCGGGGGTGCCAACATCAGACGCACGCCCATACCAACGACCTGTCGGCTTTGTCTTTGTATCCCAAGCACGTATCCAACCTGCTCTTTCCATTCCATTTCTTGCGGTGCCATCGTCAAACCTGCGTATCAGGGAACTACGCACACCGTCTATAACACAATCGGGTAACTCCCATGTCGGTTCGCTTGCATTGTCAGCAACCGTGCCAATTTGGTCAATAAGCGTGTCTCTACCATCAAATAATTTCAAATAGAAACCACCGCGCGCAATCAACCGGTCCCGGTTTTGACCATCGTTTTGATCAAGGACTGTGCTGTGACGGAAAAAGAGATCGTAAAACCATCGCAAGCTATTTTGACGAGATCTATAGGTATTTCTTGACACAACGAGGCGTGATTGCTTAGCAGGTATAACAAAATCCGTTTCAAATGTTGTGGTAACATCTAAAAGTTTCGGTTCACGTCGATACCATTCCAATTGCCACCCGCTGACATTTATATCCTTGTCAGTGGTATTGTAAAGTTCCACCCATTGTGGAAGTGAGTGTAACCCGCCCGCAGTTTCAAACATAATCTCACTAAATACTATCTGTCCCAGCTCAGATTCTTGTGCCGTAACAGTAAAGGTGACAGAATCTAAGGTGACAGAATGTGCAATGCTCTTGGCACTTACGGTGACGGTGTATGTTCCAGTGCCACTTCCGAACGTTAACTTTGTTTGTGCTTGTCCATTTACATTTGTTGGCGTGATGGATGGGTTCGCCTTTCCATCCGGTGTGACAGAAAACGATACAGTTACACCCGACATCGGATTACCATTTTGATCAAGCACTCTCACCACAAGTGGTAATTGTTGACTCACACTCGCACTCTGACCATCACCACTGACAACCTCAAGCGTGGTCGGTACTGCATATTCCTCCGGCTCAGGTTCAGGTAGTTCTGGCTCCGGGTCCGGCTCAGGCTCAGATTCAGGTAGTTCTGGCTCCGGGTCCGGCTCAGGTTTCGCAATTGCCCAATGCCCCCTACGTCCCGATGACTGGACAGCGTAAGTCGAAATCTCTCCACCTTTCCAAAGACCTTCAAGTACAAATGCCCTGGATTCACCTGCTGAAAGACTATCGATATACGTATAAGCATCAGGTAAAATTTCCCCATTAATTCTCACCTTAAGTTCAACTTCTGATACATTTTCGTGTGCATGAATAATTCCTTCTATTCTTACGTCAAACCAACCCAGTTCCGGTGCACCGTGCTGCACGGCCGAAAACGTATACTCTGTCGTCACTGGACTCTGTGCATAACTAATGCTTTGGACACCACATACCAACAAGACTATCACGAAAACGGGCAGGACCATTTTTTTAGGATATTTGCAACTTAACATAAAAAACTCCTCGGCTTTAGTGGACACTCCACATAGGTAAAGAATAGGACATAAATTATTCCTTTTCATTTTCTATTTACCACATCTTTATGTTTTACACTCAATATGTGTTCGACACAAACCCGGGTTATTTAGTCCCGTATTAAGATTAAGAAAATATTTAGGTAATTTCTTCAGTTCCGTAGGAACGATATGT
>JAPPMR010000123.1 GCA_028818995.1 Candidatus Poribacteria bacterium
TACCATTTTTATAAGAATTCTCAAAATCATTTCATGCGAAAAACTTTACACACCCTAAAACCAACAATTTTGTTGTTTTTTTTTCGAAAATACCCTATAATATAGTTACATATAGACTTTAATTTTTATTTATTTACTATTATTATGTAGTTCTATAACTAACAGATTAAGGAATAACTTATATGAATAATATTCCGTTGAAACTTGAAACCTTGACACCGATGTTTCTTCATGGACATGACAACAAGATAGTGGAACTTCGTCCACCACCTTTCAAAGCACTGTTCCGTTATTGGTGGCGGACTGTGCAGGATTGTAATTGGAAATCACTCCAGAAGGAAGAGGCCAAGTTGTTTGGCAGCACAGATAGAAAAGCCCCATTTTCAATTCGTATTGGAGAAAAAAAGGATTTAGGAGATCCGATAGAATATAGCCCATTACCACATAAGGATGGATGGAAAATGGATGCTTACGACGTAAAAAAACCATTTAATTTGTATCTGATTACGAAAAACACGTCAGATGTAGATTATAAACAAATTGCAAAACTCAGTTTTTTACTTGGAGGTATCGGCAACCGTTCGCGCCGCGGATTCGGTTCAATTCGGGATACCTCGTGGAATTTTCCAAATGTTGACAGTCTGCGACAGGAAGTTTTATCTGCACTCAACGCTGTCACGACGAATGTTGGATTTAAGAGATTCAAATTCCATATAAAAAAAAATGGTAACACTAGGACTTTTAGAATCATTAAATCACAAATACCTAACAATTCGCGACCAGAATATCCTGTCATTCAGCGTATCTTTTTCGGTGAATTAACGAATGATGTTACCAAACTTTTAAAAAAGATTGGTAATGCAACCTCTGATGCGAAAAAAAAGAATGAGGACTATACACTTGGTGAAGGTAGACCACGTATGGCATCACCTGTTATCGTCAGGATACAGAAGATTAACAATCAATATTTACCAGTTGTCACACAACTTTGGTCGCCTTATCCGAACAACCAAAACCCCAATAATTTTGAAGAAAAACAATTGAATTTTATTGAGGACATCATCAAATAGGAGTTTTCCATGAATGAAAATCAGTCAAAACGCCATATGCTCATGTTTACGATTGGTCCCGTGCAATCCTTCATTGAGGCTGCTCGAAAGACAGAAGATTTATGGATGGGGAGTTACATTCTGTCTTATCTTGTGGCAACTGCAATAGAAAAAGTTCAGGGCGAGGGTATTGAAATAATCTATCCCGCTATTGGAACCAAATCACCGTTTGAATTTTGGAGACAACGAGATCCCACTACGCCATCCTTTCCGAACCTCTTTCTGGCTATTGGCGATGGGATCTCTCAGGATACGTTAGAGAAATGCGCAAAGAATGCGGAAAAAAGTGTAAATATTGAATTTGAGTCGATGGGAAAACGCGTGCTTGATGAAGCATTTGGCAATTGGCGTAAAACTTACGTTGAGGAATTGTATAATCGACAGATTCCTGATTTCTTTGATGTTTATTGGGTAATTACCGAAGAACCAGATCGAGAGTACGGAAAGGTAATTACCGAAGAAACAGGTTCCGATTATGGGAAGTGGTACGCACACACCGCAGGTAGTCTCGCAGCAATTAAAAACTGCCGAACCTTTGAGCAAACAAAAGAATTAGGAAGAAAATGCTCACTTGATGGTATTCGTGAAATACTTCATAAGGAAGAAGATGAATCTGTCGATCAAGCAATGGAATGGTGGAAAGATTTTGCTGAACGAAAGCGACAGTTTTGCCGTCCAAAAGAGGCACTCTGCGCAGTCTCACTGACAAAACGGATGGGGATACATTACTTTAAAAAACATTCAAAATTCAGTAAAGAATTTGGAGACGACCCTCCCCGGTTTCCATCTACATCGGAGGTTGCAACAGCAGCTTTCAAAGAACAATTACGATGCAAATGTATAGTTTTAGGCGTTTACACCGAATTTGTCAAAGAAGTGAAAAATCTGAAGGATAGGAACGGCAACCCTGCGGATATTCCAAAGATTTCACCGTTACCAAAAAGCTCGGATTTTCTCCAACGAGAAAATAATATTGATGGTGAATGGCTTTACGAAGAAACTTACAACGACTCTTATCTCAAACGTTACTATAACATAGATGTGTTGAAAGAAAGATACCAAATTGAACAGTGTAAGAAATTGCGTAAAAAACTTGTCCAAGAGCTTGGTGAACCCGGCAAATACTATGCTGCCATTGCACTTGATGGAGATGATATGGGTGAGAAGAATCGCGAAGCTAAAAGCAAAGAAGAGCATGCTAAGCGTAGCAATCAGCTGATGAAATACGCTAATAAAGCGCGTCGGATTGTGGAAAAGGAACATCTCGGCAAGTTGACGTTTGCTGGTGGTGATGACCTCCTTGCACTTGCAAATCTTAATGACCTGTTACCAATGTTGAAAAAGTTGCGGAAAAGATTCCCAAAATTTACGACTGCTTCCGCAGGGGTGTGTATTGCGCATAACAAGATGCCACTCACTGAAGTGATTCGGCATGCACGACGGATGGAAAAGGAAGCAAAAAAAGTAGATAAGAAGGATGCATTTGGGATTGCATTATTCAAGCATTCTGGAAATATCAGTGAGATAGTTACAAAGTGGGAACATAACGATTTGAATGTGCTTGCTGTCAGTGAGGAATTAGTTGAACTCCTAAGTGACGGTGAAGTTTCTAAACGGTTTCTTTATAGTTTTCGTGAAATATTTGTCAAATTGATTGAAGACGTAGATGACTTTATAGCATTAGGACGTCCACTGATCCAATCTGAATTTAGACGGATTATGGAAGGAGCACATTCAACCAAAGGAACGCAGTCTAAAATAAGTCAAGAAATCATAGATTCATTGGTTCAGCTCATTCATTATATCCATCCCTTCCGTAACTTTCTCGGGTATTTGGAAATTGTTAACTTCGTTGCGAGAGGTAAAAAATGAAACTGTTTCTCCAGCCCAATGATACCTTCTTTTTTCGAGATGGAAAACCGTTTACAAAGGGCGAGCAATCAGAAGGGCATTCAATTTTTCCACCACTTCCCTCAACTGTACTCGGTGCCCTGCGAACTGCATACATCGCTGAATTTGGCAATCTGCCGCTATTCTATTCAGGAGGAATGCAAGATATGATTGGCACCCGCGAATCATTATGTAATGCAATTCAACTGCGCGGTGTTTTTCTTGCAAACGGTCAAGACAATCGATTAGAGACGTTTTTTCCGGTGCCGCTCGACCTAATCTATAAAAAATCTGATGAGCAGGATAGGAATATTCCTCTCCATTTGCTGTCACCCATTTCCAAAAACTTTGCATCAAATGGAGCAATTGACTGTCCACTCACATGGTCAATTCCCGAATCGATCGATTCTGATGGGGATGGATTGCTGCCCTTAGGGGCTATCAAACGATATCTTCGAGGAAACACTGATAATCTGCTACTTACAAATAGAACGATGCTGATCGAGAAAGAATCTAAAACTGGCATTACTCGGAGCAAGGGTACGTTGTCGTCTGAAGATCACATGTTGTATCGTATTGATATGTCCAGATTCAAAAATAGCGATGGGAATTATGGTTTTGTTGTAGATTACGAATGCAGCAAGAAGTTACCAGAAAAAGGACTTTTGAAATTAGGTGGTGAAGGTAAAAGTTTCGTCTATGAACACAAAAATTTTGATGTTGATCTATTGTCCACTCGCCTTGAAGAATCTGTCAAAAATACTATTCAATCAACAAATAAGTTCAAGTTATATTTTGCAACACCAACAATATTTCATCAAGGTTGGTTACCTTCATGGTTGAATAGTGAGACACTTTCGGGTAAATATCCGATCCCAGATCCAGATAAGTCACCAATTTCGCTCAAATTAATCACTGCTGCAGTTGGTAAACCTATCTCTATAGGCGGATGGAACATGGCAAAAGGTGAACCAAAACCGACCTATAGTGCTGTGCCAGCAGGTAGTGTCTATTACTTTGAACTGATCGACAAAAACCGAATCGACGACCTAGTCGATGCTTTTCACTATCAAAATATTAGCGATGAGCGTTCAGAGGAAGGTTTTGGTCTTGCCTTTATCAGTGGATAAAAAGGAGGAAAATCATGACAGTACTTGTGACCCCGGTTGGTACTTCTCTGTTTACGAATTACCTTGATGAAAACCCAGGAAGTCCAATCTTTAAACAGAATTATGATACAATCAAAAAGTGCCCTGCTACGGAATGGGATAACGATTATGATACCGAAATTAACGGTCTAAGTTGTGACACTCTTGCCTTTATTGAGAATTCTGGAGTAGAAGCTTCAGCAGAACTTCAGAGTATCGCTAAAATTCGAGACGAACTCGAAGATAATAAAATTGAAGTTCAGCTGCTTGCTTCGGATACAATTGCCTCTCAATTGGCTGCTGAAATTTTAAAGGAAAAATCCGAGGTTTTAGGAAATCAAGTCTCTGTAGAATTTGATAGTTCCAACGATGTGATCAAAGGTTTACAAGTGGAAGATCCAGAAGCCTTCTCTGGCGAAGGCATGACTAAATTGATTCAAAGAATTATAGTAAAATCCAAAAATATGTTCACATTTTAATAAACAACAATCCCACACTATCACCGTTGGCGAGGTTTCCTAACCTCGCTAATGTAAAAGTAATTATGGATTTTACTATAATTATATCGCAGGCGGGTTCGTTGGCTTAGCTATTACCAAGAATTTTGCTATCAATATCACGGGAGGATACAAGGCAACCGTACCATATCTGACAATTTTAGCGCAACTTGAACGCGTTCCACTTTATTATAACTTTGAGGATACTGACGCGCTTATCAAAATTCCACAAGCCCCGCTTGTTATTGACTGGGCATCAATTGAACGCTATTCTGATGTTCTCATGCAAATTGATGAGGGTATAGAAAATTGGGGGCAATTCCAGAAGGAAAATCGCCAAGCGGTTCAAGATTTGGAAGTGTTTGTTGAAGCTGATGAAGAAGTCGCACTGCTGTCCCCGATAGGTCAAATTTTTTGGAATAACTATCAAAAATACTTCATCGCTGATTTACCAACTGGCAAGTATTTCAGTTATGAACGTGAGCATCGTAATAATGTTGATAAAGCCGTTGAAGAACTTTATGAAAGGTTAGACGGCACCCTGAGAGATAGTTATTTTAATCCCAACGCTATATGCTCATGCGACATCAAGAAGGAGGATTGCAAAAATTGCTACTGCCGCATACGCAACTTGGGCCATAATAATGACTTAAACCATGGTGGTCAAATTCCTAATCAGAACATCTTCATTTTCAAATCAACAAAGCATGAGCATATACGGTTGCTATATACCTTTACTGTTAAACCGTATTCTATAGAAGTTAATGAAAAACAAAGTGATGTGGGAGAGATTACTCGGCTTACCATATTCGACCTTCATTGCAGAGATTTTGATCATGATACGTATATTGATGATTGGAAAAAAGAATTCGAAAGTACAGAGCTACCTCAAACTGACTTTGTGCCACGCATATTTGACATACCTTCAAGAATTTTAACTAAGGTTTTAAACACAAGAAAGAATAAGGTGAAATAAATATGTTCAAACAAGCCAAACCCCTATTTCTAATCGTAGAAACGCCGCTCCATGCAGGAAGTGGCAGTGACCTCGGCATTGTTGATCTGCCGATACAACGTGAAAAACACACAGACTACCCCAAAATTGAGGCATCCGGACTGAAGGGCGCAATCCGAGAGGTTTTCAGAACACAACCCAATTTAGATAAACTAAGTAATTGGGGCATCAATTCTGTTGAAGATACCAAACACACGAAGGCTATTGATCTAACCTTTGGTCCTGATACTCCTGATCAAAGCAACCAGCACGCGGGTGCTTTGGGATTTACCGATGCACGCCTCTTGTTGTTTCCAGTCAAATCTGTCAAAGGCGTGTTTGCCTGGATAACATGTCCGGCAGTTTTGGAACGTTTCAAACACGACCTTTCCATCTGTCAACCAAGCGTTGATTTTGTTGAGAATATTCCTGATGTCAATACGGTGCCGAATCCATGCAAGCTTATTGTGAATCCCGAACGGGATGATAAAAAAATTGTCCTTGAAGAATATACATTTCCAGTCACACTTAATGACGAATGTGATGCAGTTGCAGAATGGATTGCCGATAAAATTCTGCCATCGGATGTGAGTTATGATTATTGGTGTGAGAAGATGAAAAAGGATATTGTCGTGTTGAGAGATGACGATTTCAGAGATTTTGTGATGCTTTCCACAGAGGTTATCGCCCGGACCAAAATCGACAGTAATACAGGTACAGTTGATAAAAAGATTGGAGGACTGTGGTACGAGGAATACTTGCCAACCGATTCAATTCTCTATTCGCTTGCACTCACGACACCGCTGTTTGTAGATGAGGCAAAGAAAAAAGGAACCTGTTTTGAAATCGATGATCAGGAACCTGAGAAGAATATTAAGGAAGCCGAAAAGGTGATGAATTTCTTTGCGGATGGTTTACCAAATATCATTCAAATTGGGGGTAATGCAACCGTTGGCAAAGGAATAGTCCGGACACACGTTTATAAACAGGAGGTAAAAAGCGATGGCACCGGAAGTGACGAAACTCAAGGGAATTGAACAGGGACGGGCTACTTATGCTTATAAGGCAGTTAATGAGATCGAAGAACAGTATAAAAAGAAGTATAAGACTGCTGTCAAGAAGGCACCCGTTCTTGTTAAAACGAATGGGCTTGGACAAACTTTGGCTTTCATAAAAAGCAAAGGGGGAAAATATGACGACAAAAAAAAGGAAATAATAAAAAACGGCTACGACATATTTTATGAGCAAATTGGTGAATGGCTGCGTAGTGATGCTGCTAATCAATCGGTTCCGGATGGAGAACTTGTTAAAGAGGTAATAAAACTTGATTCACACGACTATCGGCAGGTTACCGTTGAAACGCTTGCGCTGCTTAATTGGATGCGCCGTTTTGTTGATGGTCTCATGAAAGACGTGGAGGAGGATAATGAATAATTATTGTCCATCCGATACAAGAGATATTGTTGAATCCGAATTCATGTTCAGTTACTCGTTTAATGAAAACAATCGGAGAGACTTAAACCGTGAAGGTAGAGTCCCAGGATATTTACGAGATAAATTTCGTCAGGAGGGTAAAAATGGTCTTTCAGAAAATGCCCGAGTTTGGGTTGGATCAAAGGATAATAGGTGGTTGGTAACTGATGGGCAACAGAGTTACCCAATTAGAAAAGAAAATAATCAGCTTAATGTCTATAAACGCCCCACTATTGAAAACTGCGCGTTAGAATATAGTTATTTTCTCGAAATTGATCCGCCAAGTAACATTAAAGATATTGATTTTCCCAGATATATTCAGCGCCCTAAATCAAGTCTTATCGCCCATCTAAAAGATAGACAAACAACACAACTCCAGCAATTCGTTTCGCGCGGCATCAAACTTTACTGCGTTGATGCAACGGTTGACTGGCGATTGGTTGTTGGACTCGGCAGTGAGGATGTGCAAGAAACAAGTATGACGTTCCATCACATCTATGGTATTCCATATATTCCCGGGAGTGCTGTAAAAGGTGTCCTACGGCATTGGTGGTTGCAGGTTCTGAAAGAGGATAAGAACTTCCTACAGCAGAATCCGAGTTTCATTAACAGTAACGACGAGATTGACGAATCCATAGCCCTGAAGGATCCCGTGTTTCTCTCAATTTTTGGCAGTCAAGAACAGCGCGGCGAGGTGCAATTTCTTGATGCTTATCCCGATCCTGAAAAATTCCATTTTGCGATTGACATCATGAATCCGCACTATTCTGATTATTACAGTGGTAAAAAACCGCCAACAGACAACCAAAGACTTGCGCTTATCAATTTTCTAACCGTTGAGAAAACTACTTTCCGATTCGCTTTCTTGACACAGAATCAACAATTGCTTGATAAACTCAAGGATCGATTTCAAGAAGCATTGGAACTAAAAGGTGTTGGTGCGAAAACAGCTGTTGGATATGGGTACTTCCGCTGTTTCAAGGATCAAACTGCCACCATCATTGGTAAAGTCAGTCCGCAAAAGCAAATTAGGCAGCAATCCACAACATCGAATGGATAAACACCCAATGCTCCAAAACTTCCACTTCACCCGCTACCGATTCACCTACACCGTCCAAGAACCGCTAAAGATGCCAGCACACAAAGGCAACATCTTCCGCAGTCGATTTGGATACATCCTACGCCATATCGCCTGCATCGGCGATGAAAACCAGTGTGAGACGAGTTGTCAGCTCCCAGAACGGTGTATTTATTCCAAATGCTTTGAAACACCAGTCCCAGACGATAGCCCGATGTTACGCGGTCAACCGTATGCACCGCATCCGTTTATCCTGCAACCACCGCGCACAGGAAAACAGGAATACGTACCGGGCGACACGTTTGCCTGCAATCTAATCCTCATCGGTGAAGCAATCAACCTATTGCCGTGGATTGTACTCACTT